>CAIXLU010000585.1 GCA_903920315.1 uncultured Oscillochloris sp. | reverse complement strand
GATTGTAGATTGTAGATTGTAGATTTGCCGCAACAGGACACGATGCATGTACCCAAAATGTCCTGGGTAGAGACGCCTCGCCGGGGCATCTCTACCCAGGACATTTATGACTCCCACGTCACCAGGATTCGCTCCAGCAGAGTGGCGAAGAGATAGAACCCCAGCGTGATAACGGCGAGGGTGAGCAGGGCCACAAAGATCAGTGGCGTATCAAAGAGCCCTCGGGCGATATTAATCAGAGCACCCAGACCATCGCGTCCAGACACAAACTCGCCCACCACGGCTCCAGTGGTGGCCAGGGCCAAGCCCGTGCGTACCCCGCCAAAGAGTACCGGCAACGCCAGAGGTATCTCAACATAACGCAGCATCTGCCAGCGACTGGCCCCACTGATCAGCGCCATCTCGCGCAGCTCACGCGGAATGCCGCGTAGGGCAATCACGGTACTCAGCAGGATGGGCAAGAAGGTGATCAGGGCGGCGATCAGCAGCTTAGCCTGAAGACCCGGCCCAAACCAGAGGATGATCAGCGGGGCCACGGCCACCACCGGCACCGCCTGACTCGCCGCCAGCAGGGGAGTCAACGCCCGCTCTAGCCACGGGATATGGGCCAGCACATAGCCCAGGCTCAGCCCAAGCACAAGAGCAATGGAAAACCCGCCCAGAGCCTCTCCCAATGTAGCCGAGCTGTGCTGCCAGAGGATTCCGCTCGTCGCCGCATCCACCAATCGTTCCAGCACCACGCTCGGCGCGGGCAGGATGAACGCCCGGTAGCCGCCCAGGCTCACCGCCGCCTGCCAGATTACCAGCAGGCCAATGATCGTCGTTGGGAGTCCAACCCAGTGCAGGTTGGGCCTCCACCGAGGTGCCATTGGCTCCACCGCCGCCCGATGAATCGGTAATGACTGCTGCATACCCCATCCTCTCGCAGCTCAGGGACAACAAAAGACCCCGAGGCCACTGGCTTCGGGGCATACGCGCACACGGCAGGTAGACGGAAACACCCGCCACACCTGTTGGAGCAGTACGCCACCGCACACCCCCAAGGGTACGCGGCACCACGCCCGCCGCACACGTGATCTTCTTTACATCCGGACTGTAACCGTCGGCCCCGGAGTTTCACCGAGTCATACGTGCCTCGCAACACGCTCGTGGGCTCTACCACCGATCGGGAATTTCACCCTGCCCCGAAGATCGTTGATTAACTTTGGTTCCATGATAGCACGAGCATCCGAACGCTGCAAATCACGCGGATACGGGTCGGATCAGACGAATGAGGAATTTGCCGATGGCGTCCCAATGCGCCTCCGACGATCTCACACCACGCATTTTCGCCCTGAACCTATCCCCGCCTCATTTGCACTTCGGTCACGAATATGCTATATTCACGACATGCGGGCGTAGCTCAGTGGTAGAGCATCTGCCTTCCAAGCAGATGGTCGCGCGTTCGATCCGCGTCGCCCGCTCCAACAGAGAGCGCATCAGAACGCCCTCGGTGTCACTCCGACGCCGGGGGCGTTGTCGTGTCCGTGTGCGTGTCGGTGAGTGTATCGGCCTTCTGGCGTGCCGCCGCAAGCAGCACGGCCAGCTTTTCGGTTGCCGTCAGCAGGCGCAGAAGGCTGCGCTCGTCACGAGTGGGGTACGCGATGCGAACGGTGGTGCTTGGTTTCATAGCTACATTGTAGTCAATGTAACCAAGGCGTCAAATAGAAAAACCCCCCAGGCTCCTGAGCCTGGGGGTTGTGAGGAAGAATGCGCTCTACGCCGCCTGTGCCACCTTCTCGGCGACCGTCTCCAGCACCGTCCGCATTGCCGCCAGCCGTGCGTGCGTGTACCGCAACGTCACCGTGCGTGTCTCGTGGCCCAAGATACCCGCTTTCAATGCCTCGCTGGCTCCGCTCTCATCGAGGAGCGTGGCCAGGGTGTGGCGCAGGTGGTGCAGCTTGGTGGTATTCGGCAGGCCAGCGGCATCGCGTAGGGCGTACCACTCATCGGCGACCGAGCGCGGCCAGAGGGGCTGGCCGTCGCGGGCGCAGAACACCAGGTCGTTATCCTTCCAGGTATCTGCCCGCTTGATGCGTACCGCGAGCTGCACCGTGCGGGCGGTGCGCAGCAGAGTCAGCAGCACGGCAGGAGCGGGCAGCGTGCGGGTTCCGGCGGCAGACTTCGGGCTGCTGATGAGATTGTGGCTCTTCGTCTCGCCCGTGCCGGGTATCGTCTGGACTTGCTGCGTAATGGTGATAGTTCCCGCCTCAAAGTCCACATCAGCCCAGCGCAGCCCTAGCCCTTCGCCTCTGCGCACGCCCAGCAGGGCGTAGGCGTGCCACAAGCCTGCGAGTGGGTGTGTGAGAGCGACACGCAGAAACGCCGCCACCTGAGCCTCGGTGAGCGGCGTGATGGGCGCAGGCTTGTCTTTGGGCAAGAGAACGCCTGCCATCGGGCTATCCAGCAGCACCTTGCGGGCGACGGCCAGATCGAACGCCTGGGTGAGGCGTAGAGCGCAGAGGCGGGCCGTGCGGGTGCCCCGATAGGCAGTGTTCGCACGGATGCCGTCCACGATGGTGTTGAGGAAGCTCTGGATATGAGTAGCCCGGATCGCGTCGAGTCGCATCTCTCCCAGGACGGGCAGGATATACGACTCGATTTGTTGGCGGTAGTCCGCCACCGTCTTGGGCTTGGCATCGCGGGCGACTTGGGCCAGCCACGTCTGGAGCCAGAGGCGGAGGCACTGACTGCCTCCGCCGATGTCAATGCCCTTATCGCGCAGGGAGATCAGTCCGGCGAGAGCCAGTTCGGCGGCTTTGCGGTCAACGGCGTTTCGTCGCCGCATCCGTCCGTCGATCTCCAGGGCGGCTTGCCACTTGCCGGTAGGGAGCTCATAGACGCTGCCTGAGCCTTTGTCGCGGCGGCGCTTTCGGGTGGCCATGCAATCTCTCCGCTGGCAATACGCTCTAAGAGCCGCTCGACATCTTCACGGAACGTGCGTCGATCCTGCCCACGTCCGAAGGTGGTGATCAGCCTCAGCCGAACGCACCGCTCGACAAGGCGCAGACTCAGCGGCGGGCCGTCGCCGCCGAGGATGGCGGCGGCTTGGGCCAGGGTAATGGGTGTCGGCACGGACTACTCCTGTTAACGCGCGTCAGCACGATGCCGATACGCTCGTCCGCGTTTTCGTGCGTCCTTTCCGCGCTTCCGGCTCATACTCGTCAGGTGCCAATAGCCGCAGCGCGGGCAGGAGTAGGCCCGCATCCGGCGAAACCCCTGCCGCTCGTAGGCGCGGGATTGTCCCCGCGCCTCCTGTCGGCTCTCGTAGCAGGCGCGGTCACACATCGCCCGCCTCCAACCCCGCCTCCAACGCCTCCGCCAACGCCGCGAAGCCGTCACCGGGCTGGGGTGTGTCCACGAAGGCATACCGCGCCTTCGCGTGGGCGGCACGGCGCACCGAGGGCACCCACTCGCGCCGCGCTGTGAGCCACATTTTATAGGGGTGGTTTTCGCGAACGCCAAACGGGTAGCGCGAGTCCACCAGGCGCAGCGTGGCAGCATCGTCCAGGCCGCGCTCTTTCGCCTCGGCCAGGGCCAGGATGATCACGCCTCGGGCGTGGGCGTACCAGGAGGTCATAGAGGTATTCCTTCCTTCATTCCTGCGAGATAAACCAGTGTCGGTAAAAGATCAAGGCATC
>CAIXLU010000584.1 GCA_903920315.1 uncultured Oscillochloris sp. | reverse complement strand
GAGTACACCAGCGAGCGGCGAGAGATTATGGCCGTTCTTCAGTGGGCCGCAGCCGAGATTGACCGGCGCATGCCGATGTACAAGGCTGACACGCCCCACGGCGACCCCGTGATCATCTATGTAGACGAACTCGGTGGACTTTATCGCGATTTCGGCGATGTTCTGGTGCGGGCCATGCGCACCATCGCGGAGCAGGGCCGCAAAGTAGACGTGTTCCTCTTCCTCGTCGCCCACAATACGCTCAAAGAGTCCACTGGCCTCGACCTCGCCCTCAAGGCGCTCTTCAAGACCCGGCTGCTCGGCAACGTAGACCAGGCCACCTGGACAGCGATGGTGGGGCCGGGTATCAAGCTGCGCGGCGTGCCGGACGGCCAGGGTCTCTGGCATCAGCCCGATAAGCGCGGCAACGTCTTCCCCGTCACCGTCCACCGACCGAGCGCGCAGGACATCGCCCGCATCGCGACCGTGCGCCCCCGAAACCGCCCGTCCATCCTCGACGCGGCCCAGCCCTACCGCGAGGAACTGGCCGTCGAAAAACCCGTCGCGGCAAAACCCGGACTGCCGGTACCGCCGATCTGGGCACCCAGCGAACTCCACCTCCAGGTCCAGGAACTCGTGCAGGCGGCGATGCCGGAGATCATCCGCCTCATGACGGACGAGGGACTCTCACTGCCCAAGGCACAAGAGATGACCCAGACCTCAAACCGGGCGCTGGCACGACGCCTCGGCCTCGGCTCCAACGGCGGCGTCGCTGCGGTGCGGATCGGCACGACCATCAAGGAGTGGGAGATCGAGGGCGGCGTGCGTCTCTTCGACGTGCCGGATCTCTCTACAGATGATCGAGAAGTACAGGTAGAACACCTGACTCCTGCTACCTAACACACAGCGACGCCCCCGAAATATCGGGGGCGTCGGAGGGGCAAAGCTGTGCTATAATTGCCCGCGTACATTGATATAAAGGTAACTCAAGAGTCCATCCATCGCTGTAATTTCCCGACCAAGGATCGAGCGATGAGCGGATCCTCTTGAGTTAGAAACCTGACAAGATCGCCGTCACAGCGACCACATCGTCACCAGATCGTACTCAGATATGACACTGCTGTCAAGTACGGCGATCTTGTTCTACCATACCCTCCGGGTATGAACGCAGGAGTTATCCATGACTACCCTACTATGGCTCGCAGGTCTTCCCGTTCCCACTTCCACCACGAGGAACGAGTCGCTCGTCCACGCCTTCACCGCCGTGCTGCCCCCCGAACAACGAGCGACCCGCCGCACGACCACACCAGCACCATCAAAGATTTCCGCACCCCAAACACACGAAGAACAAGCACATGGGCCATCATGCGGCGCACAACCATCGGCCAGACCGTCGCCGGATACCGCAACGACGACAGCAACGATAGCCAGAGGGCCACCGCGACACGACAGTGACGACAATAACAAAGCCCTGGCGTAAA
This sequence comes from uncultured Oscillochloris sp., assembly GCA_903920315.1. Classification (GTDB taxonomy): domain Bacteria; phylum Chloroflexota; class Chloroflexia; order Chloroflexales; family Chloroflexaceae; genus Oscillochloris. The sequence continues at coordinate 144 of CAIXLU010000584.1, read as the reverse complement.
CCAGAGCTTCGTACGTGTCTATCAATTTTCGATGTCCGAGACTCGCACACAACGAGTTGTTCGGAGAAGAGTACAGCTATGTCTGATTATAGCATACCCATCCCGCCACACAACACGTCACGCCCCGGAACACCCGTACACCTC
>CAIXLU010000583.1 GCA_903920315.1 uncultured Oscillochloris sp. | reverse complement strand
GGGCCAAGGCGACGCGGACAGGTGGCTCGTTACGCAGCCACATGGTGAGCTTGGGGAAACCCTTGCCGTCGGGGTAGCCCGCTTCGGCGAGCAGCGTCTTGGCCTTGGCCGGATCGTAGCTCTGGATTCCCTTGAGCGCCTCGGAGTTGGCCGCCGGGAATCCCGGCATCAGGAAGGAGTAGGCCGGGATACCCTGGCTAGACGTGACGATATTCTTGATCAGGGTGTCGCGGTCAACTATGTGGCTAAACGCCTGGCGCACCTTGAGGTTGTTGAAGGGCGGACTCTGCACATCAAAGAAGAGATAGTCGGTGCGGAAGTCCTGCGCGTTGCTCTGCACCTGCTTCGACAGCTCGGGGTCAGCGGCGATCACCTCGTTATCGGCGGTCTGGAGCTGCGGGCCGGGCACGTAGTCCACTTCGCCCGCCTGATAGCCGGCGAGGAAGGTTTCAGCCTTGGCACCGATGCTGATCACCTTCTGGATGAAGGGTTTGTTGCTGCCCGCATAGGTCGGGTTGGCCTCGTAGACCACCCGCTCACCCTTCTTATGCTCTTTCAGCACGAAGGGGCCACAGGAAACCGAGGTGGCGGGGTCGCTGTTGTAGAGCGCGCCGTACTTCTCCAGGGCAGCCTTTTGGAACGGCGTGCTGTAGATCAGCTTGGCCGGCAGGAAAGGCGCGGGGGTGACGGTACTGATCACCAGCTTGTTCGGGCCATCGGCCTTAACGCCAATCTGATCCGGGGTGATCTTCCCGGCAATAGCATCATCCCAACCTACAATGGCCCCAGGAGCCTGGTAGTACCAGACAAAATCCCAAGCGTGCTTGGGATCAACCGCATAGCGGAAGGTAGCCACGAAATCGTCGGCGGTGACGGGGGTACCGTCGCTCCACACCAGCTTCGGATCGAGGTTAAACGTCCAGACCGTGGCATCGGCATTGGATGACCAGGTGAGGGCGGTACCGGGTAGTAGATCAAAATCCTTGCTGAGCCGCACCAGCGGGTCGGCGATCAGGTCGTTGAGCGAGCTGATTCCACCACGGTTATAGACCGACTCCATAAAGTCGAGCGTGGTGTAGGGCATGGTGCTGTCGAAGTAGTTGACGTAGACCTGATACTCAGGCGGGGCGGCATCGGCGGGCAGGGTAACGCCGTTGAGAGTCTGACCAGGGGCGGATGCCTCGGTTGCGGCAACCGGAGCAGTTGCAGCGGCGGGAGCCTCGGTTGCTGTAACCGGAGCAGTTGTCGCGGCAGCAGCCGGGACAGCGGTTGCTACAGCCGGAGCGGTTGTGGCAGATGGGGCCGTAGTGGGCTTGGCGGCGGGAGTACCGCCACAGGCGGCGAGTACCAGTGCGCTCAGGGCGAGCAGCATAGTACCGGAGTAACGCATCTTCAACCGAACCTCCTTGAATGATCAGTGAGATAACACCAACGATTTAATGATCGAAATACGAAGGCAAAACAAAGCCAGGATATGGCATCCATTTCCCAACGCAAGGTACATCACGCCTATTGTGACTAATCTTGGGATGTGCCGGATTATACCCGTCTTCATGGAGAGCGTCAACGCCGGTGTGCTGTGTAACTCGTGTGCTATAATCAGCCAGAGGCGGCGTGCCGGTGCGCCGTTGGTGGTATGTGATGGCGATGGCGGGGATGATCATGGCGAAACGACGTATTCTGCGCATTGATAGTGACGACGATAAGAAAATTCTCAAGGCGCACTGTCGCCCGGTGAAACTGCCTGACCGCAACATCAAGCAGTTGGTAGCCGATATGTTTGAGACGATGCGTGCTGCCAACGGAGTCGGTCTGGCTGCCCCACAGGTCGGTTTGCCCATCCAGGTCTGCATCGTCGAGGTGCCCGCCGAAGTTGAAGAGCGCGAGGACGGCACCGTGGTGGAGATCGCCCCGGCGGAGCCGTATGTGCTGATCAACCCCCGGATCGTGAAAACTAGCGGCGATGAAGTGCTGCGCGACGAGGGTTGCCTGAGCCTGCCCGGCTGGTACGGCCAGGTGCCGCGCAACAGTTGGGTGACGGTCGAGTTCCATGAGCCAAACGGCAAACTGCGCCGCCTGCGCAGGGCCGATGGGCTGCTCGGCTGGGCGATCCAGCACGAGGTTGATCATCTTCAGGGCGTCCTCTTCACTGAGCGCATCCGCGATCTGAGTACCTTGCGCGACATCACCAAGGAGCAGGACGAGACGGTCCCGGCGTAGCGCAATTGCAGATTGCAGATTGTGTCTCCTTGAAGTGTTGCAATCATCTGCAATTTGCACTCTGCAATCTGCAATCTTCCACATATGCGCCGCATCTGGCTCGATACACTTATTCTGCTCCTGCTCTGCGTCGCTGCGCCCCTCTGGCTCACCCTCGCCTATAGCGGCTATCGCAGTGTATCCTTCACCGCCGACTCCCTGCCTGTAATGCTGCCCACCTCGGGTCTGCATGAACGTGAGATCCTGCGGGATCGTCCCGATACATTTCGCTGGACGATGGGTGACGCCCTGCTCCAGCCGCCAAACCCCGGTGGTCCGCTCTCTGTCCGTATGAGCCTCTCCAGTGGCATTGATCACGCCACACCTATGGTATTGCGTGTGAATGGCAGCGCGTCATCCTTCTCTGTCACACCTGGCATACGCACCTACCACATGCTGTTGCCGGCCCAGCCCGGTGAGCGGGTGCGGGTCGGTATCGAGTCCCCCACACAGACGATCCGTGGCCGGGATCTGGGCGTGGTTTTCCTTACACTTTTCCTGGCCGGCAACGGCCCGCCGCCGCTACCGCTGGTCGCGGCGCTGCTGCTGGCGACAGTGGGCGTCTACCCGCTGCTACGGCGGGCGGGGATGACTCGATCAACGGCGCTCGTGGGGATAGTGGCGCTTCAGGTGGTGGCATCGGTCTGGCAGCGCGCTGGTCTGTGGGAGTACGGCATTCTGGGTCAACTCCTCGCAGGCGGGGGCGCGGCGGCGTTGGCGGCGCTGGTGATTGACTGGGGGCAGGGAGCAGGATTCCGGTCGCTCGCTGCGCTCGCTAGCTGGAAGCCTATCTCCCGCCTCCTGCCTCCTGCCTCCCGTTCTCCCGCCTCCTGCCTCCTGCCTCCCGCCCCCGTCCTCTCGCCTCCCGCCTCCTGCCTCCTGCCTCCCGCCTCCCGCCCCTGGCCCATCCTCATCCTGCTCCTCCTCCTGTCCCTGGCCATGTGCCTGCCCTGGCTAGGCGCGCCCGACCCGGTGGGCGACATGAAGCTCTCGGCCCGACGTATGGGCTTCATGTATGAACACGGCGGACTCAGCCAAGGATTCAGCTCCGGCGGCGACTATATGCCCTTCCGGCTCTATATTTTGCGCGGCATCTCGTACCTCGTGCCGGCTCTCGGCGGCACGTTCGACGACCCAGTTGCCACCGTCACCCAGATGCTGATCAAGATGCCAAGCATCATCGCCTTGCTGATGACGGTGGCGCTGCTTTACTGGTGGGCCCTGCGCTACAACGGGCCGCGTCAGGCCGC
>CAIXLU010000582.1 GCA_903920315.1 uncultured Oscillochloris sp. | reverse complement strand
GCGGCCTCAGGCAGGCCGCGCAGGCGGCCTTCGTCACCCGTAGCCGGGGGCTTCAGCCCCCCGGCGGGTTGTACATTCTCTATTCCGCCCGCCAGCAGAATACCCACCGCGCTGATCGCAGGAAAGAGCATGCGCCCTTGCCATGCCACCAACCCGGCAGCGGCGGCGAAGCTCAGTGTCCAGGCACAGGCCATAGCAAGTAAAATCAGCGGGCCAACCCATAGCGCCCCGGTTCCCGGTTCCCGGTTCCTTCTGAACAGCCATCCGAGGCATGCCAGCCCGCTCAGTATTCCGTAAATCCAGATCGTCCAAGCGGGAGGAACCACGCTCATCCAGCCGAAGCACGCCCAGAACGAGCCGAAGAGTTGGCCCATCGCCCCGGCCCATGCCGCCAGGTTGTCCCAGGCGAAGGGCTGACCGGCGAACTCGGCGCTAAACATGGCCGCCCCGAAGATGTCGCCGTAGAGGTACCCATTGCGCAGGTACCACCAACCCGCCACCAGTGTGGCGGTGAGTGTCCATGCCAGGGTGTACCTAACGAAACGGAGCCAGGTGCCGCACGCGGCACGCCAACCGACCCAGAGCAGCAACGGCCCGAGCAGTAGGGCGCTCTGCTTGGTGAGCAGGGCGAGGCCAAAGAGCAGCCCGCACAAGACGAATCCGGGCCAGGCAGGGGTACGGGCCAGGGCTAGGCAGCGCCAGAGAATGGCCGCGCTAAGGGCGGATAGGAGCGGATCGTTGCTGACGAGGGCGCATATGAAGAGGAACTGGGGATTGAACGCCACCAGGGCGGCAGCCATGAGCGGGGCAGATTGTCGGCATGGCCAGAGGATGCGGGCGGCCAAGTAGGTCCACACAACCGTGGCGACGCCGCAGAGGGCCGAGACAGCGCGGGCGAGGTGCCACACCAGGGTGCTGCCCTGCCAGGGCCAATACTCGCGGCTGCCGCGCATAAACGCCGCTGGCTGGTCGCCGCCCTTCCAGACAAACGTGCGGTTAGGCGTCAGAATAATCTGGCGGTCGGCGGCGGACATCCAGGCCACGGCAGGTGCGGCTAGCAGGTAGGCCAGCGGCGGTTGGTGACCTTCACCCGGCACGTCGCTCTGCGCAGGGGCGGTGCGCTGCACCGGCAGACGCCACTCGCGGGCCAGGAACAAGACATAGGCGAGGTGGCCGGGTTCGTCCGGCCCCTCGCCTAGCGGGATGTTTGCGTTATACATCCCACAGAGGATCAGGAAAAGAATGATCAGGAGGGCCAGAGATCTGTTCTCCCTCTGGCCCTCTCCCCTAGCCAAACTGCTCAACGAAACGCACATCGCCCGAGTAGAAGTTACGCAGGTCGTCAATGCCATACTTGAGCATGGCGATACGCTCGGGGCCGAATCCACCGGCAAAGCCGCTAAAAATCTCCGGATCATAGCCGCCGTTACGCAGCACATTCGGGTGAACCATCCCGCAGCCGCCGATCTCTAACCAGCCCGCGTGCTTACAGATGCGGCAGCCCTTTCCCGCGCAGAGGAAGCAGCTCACATCCATCTCGACACTCGGCTCGGTGAAGGGGAAGTAACTTGGGCGTAGCCGCACCTTCGTGCCAGATCCGTACATGCGCTCGGCGAAGAATCCCAGCGTTCCCTTTAGATCAGCCATTGTAATCCGGTGGCCCACCGCCAGGAACTCAAACTGATGGAACATCATCTCGCTGCGCACCGTCACCTGCTCGTTGCGATAGACCTTGCCGGGCAGCAGGACGCGCAGTGGCTCGGGGGCATAACGGCGCATAGCGTGCATCTGGCCGGGCGAGGTATGGGTGCGCAGCAGGACAGCCGGAGCCTCGGGCGGCATCTCGACATAGAAGGTATCCTGCATGTCGCGGGCCGGGTGGTCGGGCGGAAAATTGAGCTGGCTGAAGTTCATATCGTCCAGCTCAACCTCAGGGCTCTCCCAGACCTGGAAGCCCATCTCGGCGAAGATCGTCTCGACCCGGCGCAACACCTGAGTGGTCAAGTGCAGGTGGCCGAGGGCGGGCGTGTAGCCGGGCATGGTCACATCAATCCGGTCGGCAGCCAGTTCGGCATCCTGAGCAGCCAGCTTCAGGCGGGACTCGGCTTCCGCGAAGGCGGACTCAAGCTGCTCGCGCAGAGCGTTCACCCGACGGCCCAGTTCGGGGCGCTGCTCAGCAGGCACGCTCCCCATACTGCGCAGAGCGCGGGTGAGCGCGCCAGACTTGCCGGTATACCGACTCTTCCACTCGGCCAAGCCAGCCAGATTCCCCACAGCGGCGAGGTCAGCCTGGGCCTGAGTTTCCAGGGCCGTCAGCTCATCGGTACTGGTCATCGTGCCTCACTTCGATTGTGGATTGCAGATTGTGGATTGTGGATTATAGCCCAATCCACAATCCACAATCCACAATCCACAATCCACAATCCACAATCCACAATCCACAATCCACAATCCACAATCCACAACCCACAATCCACAATCCACAATCCACAATCCACAATCATGTTCTTCCCCGGCTGCGCTGGCGCAGCGCCTCGAACAGGATAATACTGCCCGCCACGGCCGCATTCAGCGAATCAGCCTTGCCGAGCATGGGAATAGCAATATGGTGGGTGGCCAGGGCCAGTCCCTCAGGGCTAATCCCGTGGGCCTCAGAGCCAATGATCAGGGTGGCGGGTTGACGCCAGTCGGCGGCGTAGTAGGGCATCGCCGCCTCCGCACCCGCCGCATAGATCAAGGGCGCGTCGCTCAGGTCGCGGGCCAAATCATCCCAACTCAGATCGCCGCGCAGGGGCAGGCGAAAGTGTGCGCCCATAGCGGCGCGCACTACCTTGGGGTTGAAGATGTCGGCGCAGCCCTGTGAGCAGAGAACCAACCCGGCCCCGGCAGCCTCTGCCGAGCGCAGCAGCGTGCCAAGATTGCCCGGATCTTGGATGGCGTCGAGTACCAGATGCATGCCAGGGCGGGGCGCAAGTTCTGTCAGAGCCACAGCGGCCACGACGCCCTGGGGGCTGTGTGTTTCGGCGGCAGCAGCCACCGCCGCCTCGTTGGTCTCGTAACAGTTCTCCCGACCGGCCAGATGAGCGAGCAGCGCCGTGCCTGCCGGAGTGCCACTGAGCTGATCGGGGTTATAGAGAACCACCTGAAGATCTGCCCCGGTGGCCAGGGCATCAGCCACCAAACGCACCCCCTCGATCACAAACCTGCGCTCGCTGCGCCGATAACGTGGGTCGGTGCGTAGCGAGCGGAGATATTTGACGTGGGTATTACTGACGCTTGTGATCATAGTTGACTGTGAAACATGGTTTCAGGTTTCAGGTTTCAGGTTGAGCGCATCAGGATGCCACATTCTGGTCTGAACTGTAAAGTATCTACGGACCTTATCTGGGCGATAAAAAGGCTGCGGGGACGGCATCAACGTGCCGCCCCCACAGCCTCACAGACGGCCCATCTACCCTTGTACAGAGGCCGCAGCAACGATATCGCTAAATGCCTTCGGATCGCGCACGGCGATGTCGGCGAGGATCTTGCGATCCAGGTTAATCCCGGCGACTTTCAATCCGTTGATGAGGCGGCTGTAGGTCGTACCATTCAGGCGAGCCGCCGCATTAATGCGCTGGATCCAGAGTCGGCGAAAATCACGCTTCCTATTACGTCGGTCGCGATAGGCATAGGCTAGGGCGTGCATCACCGCCTCGTGGGCGACCCTGTAGTGCCGCGAGCGTGCGCCACGAAAACCCTTTGCCTGATCGAGTAGCTTACTGTGGCGCTTACGCGCCATAATGCCACGCTTTACACGAGCCATGGTATGAGTTCCTCCACATGAAATAGGCAGGTCAGGGGGTGGCAAGCCGAACCCTGAACTACGCCCGACTGAGTAGGGTAGGCAACAGGCACCTCACTCACAGCGAAACCGACACCTGCGTGCCGGCTTCCAGTGTGATACCTGGCCGTCCGCCTTTGTTTGTCCGTCTACACATTTGGCGTGGGCCTTACTTCAGGCCGTAGGGCAGCGCAACCTCAATGTGGCTGCGATTCGTCAGCGACATCGTCTGATCCTTGCCATACTTGCGCTGGGATCGCTTGGGGCGACGGCGCTTGTTGCCGCGAACACCCTGCTGCTGCATCACCTTGCCCGTTGCCGTGATCTTAAAGCGGCGCTTGGCACCTTTATGGGTCTTCATTTTAGGCATGAGCGTTCCTGTTCGTCTTTACTTCGCGTTGTCGGGTTCCTCGTCGTCGAGTTCCTCGTCGTCAAGTTCCTCGTCGTCGAGTTCCTCGTCGTCAAGTTCCTCGTCGTCAAGTTCCTCGTCGTCAAGTTCCTCGTCGTCAAGCTCCTCGTCGTCAAGCTCCTCCTCAACATGTTGTGGAGCAGTACTCGCGACAACACCGCTTGCCGGTGCTGGCTTCGCTGCCTTCGCCTGCTGGAGGTGGGCCTTCTGCGCGAGCAGGGCAGCCTTGATCACCTTAGCCGTAGGCGCGAGCAGCAGAGAGAGGACGCGGCCCTCCATCAGCGGCTTCTGCTCGACGATGGCAATATCGCGGAGTTGCTCGGCGATTTGCTCCAGCATCTTGCGCCCAATGTCGGGGTGGGCCATCTCGCGCCCACGGAAGCGCACGTTGAACTTAACCTTGTCACCTCGCAGCAGGAATCGCCGCGCCTGGTTCGCCTTGACGCCCATATCATGCTCGTCGGTCTTGGGCATCAGGCGAATCTGCTTGAGTTCGGCCTGCTTCTGGTTTTTGCGCGCCTCACGCTCTTTCTGGCTCTGTTCGTAGCGGAACTTGCCGTAGTCCAGGAGCCGACAGACGGGAGGCACTGCATTCGGAGCAACCTCGACAAGGTCGAGTCCGCGCTCTTCCGCAAGGATAACTGCCTCACGTACCGTCACGATCCCGACCTGCGTCCCGTTCTCGTCGATCAGGCGGACTTCGCGGGCGCGAATACGATTGTTGATGCGAAACCGGTCTCTAATAGCGCGACTCCTTTGTCTGTCAGGTGCAGCCCCGCTCTGCGACAGTGGTATGCCAGCAAAAAAAGAACTGGCGCAATCTCACCACTATGTTTGGGAAGGTGCTGCCGCCCCAGCGTTCCTGGCGGGGCTACAGGTTGTCGAAAGGCCGACCGTGATGATACCGAAGCGGTATTATAGCATTCTGATGGGCACTGGTCAAACCAACGACAGGGGCAGTCAGAACTGGTGCAAGATCCTACCCCTGTCTGCCGTGGGGTGGAATCCCTTGGCTATGGGTGACAGGGTGAACTGCGAGTGCTCTTTTTTGCTTCAAAATACTACACATAGTAGTACTCTTTTTGCTTCAAAATACTACACCTATAAGTAATTAAAAACCTCAAGAATTGCCCCAAATATGCCCTTTTCCCCCAAGACGATCCTTAATCCTTTTGCAAACTTCTGATACTATGGAGGTGCGTTTAGTAACAGCCCCGATCCTTTTGGATCTATAATGTGGAGACCCGCCACTCAGCCCTCACTTCCCAACATCTCCTCTCCCGTTCAGGGTTAGAGAAGGGGTTCGTCAAGATATTGATTTACTCCCCGTTCTATGGGTGAGGATGTGGTGAATTAACATCACTTGTAGTAGAATGTAGTTCGACGCAACGACACGGGAGGTCAGTATGCACAAACCGTACTCAGCATTCTTTGTTGGGGATCCAAGCGGCCATGAGCAGTCTATTATCCAGGGCAACCGGCTGCTCGTAGACTTCCATGTGGCTGCGATTGATAAAACAGGTATCGAAGAGATCCTGAAGACGGCGCCGGATTACGTTATGCTGCCCCTCACGTTCTCAAACAAACTCGTCCTTCAGTTCTTCCATCAGTTGCGTATGGATGGTCGAACGTGTGTGATTGTGTGGGAGAATCAGACGCTTACCGGGTTCAGCGGTCGGGGTTATCGCTGGCGTCGGTCAGCTCCAAAGACCACCGATGGGCTCGAGTCTTTGTTGGAGTGGGGCAAGTGGCCGATGCCAGTCAATCGTCGCATCACCAGCCAGCGTTTCCTGCTTGGCACGGTCTTCGCGGGAGCCTCTTTGCTGGCGGAGCCATGCATGTAGAGCAGGCAATTCCCGTGTGATGGTGCGTCTGCGGGCTTCGGTTTGTAACAAAATCTTCCCTTCAACTCCCCCCACCGGGAGGCAGTCGCAGCCGCACTTTTGGGCGCGTAATTTGACACCGGGGGGGGGCTGCGGTATATTTGCGCCGAGCTAAAGAGTGAAAGTTATATCCTTAAATTTAGGATGAGGCTGCTGTTATGGACGTGAGGCCCGATCTGTTGTCTGATCCTCAGCAGGGCGGTTCGCAAAACGTCTCATCTGAGGAGGAGCAGCGGTTCAGTGAGTGGATTCAGAAACGCCTCAGTTTGTACCAGATGATGGAACAGCAGGTTCAGGCAAATATTAAGCAGACGGTTCATTTTGGACATGAGTTTACTAAACAGCTAGAAGAAGAGACCGAGCGCCTGATGGCGCGCTACAAGCGGCAGCGAGCGGATCAGATCCAGTTGCGTGACGCCTTGCGGCAGGAGGTTGGTGAGTTGCGTGCCGCCCTTGCCGATGAGCGACGCATCCATGAGGTCAGCTTGGCCCAGGCTCACAGTCAGGCCGAGAGTGAGATTGCCCAGGCATGGCTCCAGTCTGAGAACGAGATTGCGCAGCAGCGAGCTGTTGCGCGGGCCGAGCGGGAGCGTCTGCTGCGTGAGGCTCACGCCGAGCGAGAGCGAGTTCTCGTTGAGACCCGCCAGATGGCCTCGCGCCTCGCGGATCTCCAGCGCTCGCTGGGCGATCTTCTGCGGCTAACCCCACCATCTGAGATCTCCCCCCCCGTCGCAAGGGTGGATGCCGCCCGTCCCGCTGATCTCCCCTCGTCCCTCGTCTCGGTTCCAGATGTCCCTGTAATTGATGTACTCCCGATCACCGCTGCCAATGGTTTTTCTGACGGTGTGTTCGAGGTGAGCGAGAGTGAGAACAACGATGAGGGGATCGATCCTTCGTCACCTCTTGATTCGGTGCTGATCGCTGATACTGCCTATGAGTATCTGGTACTCTTTAAGGGCGTTCAGAGCTTTGTCGTTGCCTCAGATCTCCTTGATCAGATTAGCCTCGTGCCTGATATTGAGGATGCACGTCTGGTTGAGTATGAGCAGGAAGAGTTGACGATTGCCGTGCGATATGGTGGCGCTCGTTCGCTGGGTGTCCTGCTTAAAGAACATCTGGCTGCGGTGGCCAAACTTGTCGATCAGTACGGGGAAAAGGTCGAACTCGTCTATCGTGCTGCCGCCTAATGATGGGCATCACTACTGCGAACCTCGATCCGCCACAGGCAATCGTGGTCGGTACCGACCAGGCCAGGCGTGAGTCCGTCTTCGCAGCGCTTACTGCTGCCGGGTATACCGTAACCGCACTGACCCCCGATGACGACCTTGCAGCGAGTGCGGTGGCCCAGGCGGCGGATCTTGCCGTGTTTGAGCGTGAGGGCGGCGGCAATACGGCCATCCTGACCCGCTTTCGGCGTCTCCGTCAGCGTCCATCGCTTGCGATTATTGAGCCGGAAGGGGTGGTTCTCGCCGCCGGTTTTGGTTCGCTCGCACGCGGGCCTCACAATCTCGATGTCCTAACGGCGTTGCTGCGCGAGTACCTCGGCCTTGAGACGAAGGCTGTTCTGCCGGAGACAGCCCCGCTGGAGACGACTCTACGGGAGACTCCACGGGAGGCTCCGCCCCTTCCTGAAAAGCCAGATACCCCTCTCCCTGATCCCCTCAATGATCTCTCTGTCGGCACGTCTGGCGGTGTCAGTACGACAGCTTTTCGACCTGTCAGACGCATGCCCGTTGAACCTGAGAAATCTACCCCACTCCCGCCCTTACCCTTTATTACATCCTCACCCTTACCTCCCCCTCGCCCACGCGAAGACCGAATACTGGTCTTTGTGGCAGTGGTCGCTATTCTGGCGGTTATCGTGGTCGGCGGATTTGCGATGATACGCTCCCTGCGCCCTGTGTCCGGAACGAATCCCTCTGCCGTCGCAATAGAGGTGACGAGCATCCCGGCCAGCCCGACGACAAGCATCCCGGCCAGCCCGACGACAAGCGTCCCGGCCAGCCCGACGACGACAAGCGCCCCGGCCAGTCCGACGACCACGAGCGCCCCGGCCAGCCCGACGACAAGCGTCCCGGCCAGCCCGATACCCGCAACAGCTATCGCTATGCCCGTTTCCAATCTGGACATTCAGATCATCGTCCCGCGAACCCTACAGGCTGGCGCGGTGGTCAATGTGCAGGTGCACGTACGTAACGTGAGCGGGAAGGCGATCCCTGAAACTTTCTGGGTCGATCTCTACGTGTCGCCCACTCGTACACCTACGCCGCTCGTTCCGTGGAGCGATATTGCTATGTATGGGGCGACCTGGCAGGTTGCGGGGCTTGGCCCGGGTGAGTCTCGCGACCTGTATAGCCTTGATGCTGACCCGACTCGCTCAAACCTACTCAGTCTCGATACGCCTGGGACGTATCAGTTCTATGCTTTAGCTGATACATTTAATGAGTTGCCAACCGAACTCAGTAGTGGTCAGGCCCGACCAATCTATCTTGGTGGCCCTGCCGAAGTTGTGGTGGGGAATGCGTCAACACAACCTTAGCCGACTTCTGCGCGCACTGCTGGCCATTCTTAGTGTGGCCATACTCTCGCTGTTGGTGCAACAGTGGGTTGCGGTTGCCCATGATCTCGATAGCACATCTGCGAACCAGAAGATTCATCATGCAGCCGTGCGCCCAACCCTCGACCTGTCTCGCTCTCCGCTGACGGCGGTGCCACTGGCGACCATCCGCGCCGGACTGACGGCAACAGCCCTGGCAGGTCTGGCAACGCCGGTCTCCACGCCGTCCGCCTCGCCAACCCGGCCCGAGGTTCCGCATGCAGGTGCCCCCTTCTCAGAGCCAGACTACCTGCGCCTGATCTGGATTGGGTTGGTTTGTTGCTACGTTGGCGGAATGCTGATACGGGTGAGCATACGCGGCTAATGCAAGATTGTAGATTGTAGATTGTAGATTGTAGATTTCAGCATAACGATTTCGTAGTGGCGGATTCAGCCGCTTGGCGCTGAAGCGCCCACGACGAACAGCACACACTGTAAAGTTGATCTGAAAATTATCCAATGGGGATAATTTTCAGATCAGCTTTACAGTGTGTGTACTCATAAGGCGCTATGGTGTTCTGAAACCTAAAATCTAAAATCTAAAATCTAAAACCTTAGCGTAGATCAGCGGCGAGCTTGCGCCAAAAATCGTCCATCTGGCCGGGGATGAAGGGCATGTAGAGGCCGATTCGGTCGAGCAGGCCGTCGTAGCGTTCACGCAGGGCGAGTCCGACATCAGCGGGATCGGCCTCGACGGCGAAGGTCTCTTCCATTTCAGGCGTCACGAGGGCGGGCATCTCGGCCCAGCGCTGCTGAGAGGCCAACTGCGAGAGGTGCTCTCCCACATGGCCCCAGCCGTGGCACTCTAGCACGGCGCGGTAGGTGGGTGTCGAACCATAGAACGAGATCTGCTGGCGCACGAACGTGCGTACTCGCTCGCGAGACTCGCTGTCGGGGCCGGTGATCACGAAGGAACTACCAGCGACAGCGCAGTCTGCGGGGTTACGGCCAGCCTTGGTCGCACCGATGGCGATCTGTGGGCGAAGTACCTCGGCGGTGTACTTGGCGCTATTCAGTGGGTGGGCGTGAAACCCGTTGCAGAGTTCGCCGGCCAAGTGAGCCAAGCCACTGTTCACTCCGGCAATATAGATTGGGATGTCGGGGTCATTGATCGGGCCGGGGCTGAAGAAGGGCGTCATCAGGGTGTGCTGGTAGAACTGGCCACGATAGTTCAGTCGGTCGCCAGACTGCCAACTCTGCCAAATTGCCCGCAGGGCCAGGATGTAGTCGCGCAGCCGACCAACGGGGGCGTCCCAGGGTGTGCTGAAGCGGCGCTCGATATGAGCCTTGATCTGGGTACCCAGGCCGAGGATGAAACGACCGCCCGAAAATGCGGCCAGGTCCCAGGCGATCTGGGCTGTGACCATCGGGCTACGCGGGAAGGCGATAGCCACCGCCGTACCGATGCTGATTCGGCTGGTGTGTTCGGCGGCGAGGACCAGGGGCAGAAAGCCGTTGTGTCCCGTCTCAGGCGTCCACAGGGCAGCGAAGCCAATCTCCTCGGCGGTGCGGGCCACCTCGGCGGCAACTGGCAGCGGGTTGGAGTCAACGGCAAATGAAACATCGAGCAGCATAAAGATTCTCCTTGTTCAATGGTATTACTCCAACGAGATTTTGCCACAGAAGAACACGGAAAGAGACAGAAAACCATTGTTAACGCGAATTAGCCCTGGGGTGGATCGTAGCATAGAAACGGGGCCATGCGTTGTGGCGTATACTACGCCCATCGCCCTCGCCTTTAAACAAATGGAGACCCTATGCGCTGGCTCCGATCTCTCGCCTGTATTACGCTGCTGGCGATCCTGAGCGGCTGCGGTCCGCCGCTGCACGAGCGCAGCATCACCGTTGAGTCCACCGAGATGCGCTTTATCCCCGATAGGCTGGAGGCCACGCTGGGAGAGCAGGTCTTTCTGAACCTGCGCAACACGGGGAAACTTGGCCATAGCCTGACCTTCCAGTTCCCCTCTGGCGACCGCACGATCTCTGCTGAGGGCGGTATGGAGGCTATTATGGCCTTTCCGGCGAATGTCGAGGGCAGCTTCCGCTTCTACTGCTCGGTTCCTGGCCACGCGGGGATGGAGGGCGTGATTGTGATCCGCAAACCGTAACTGCTCTGGCTATACTCGGTACTGTTGCCCGTCATAACCCATAATCTGCTCCCGGTGGGGGTAATGTCATAGGAGACATTCATGACCAACAGCTTTGGCGCACGATCTGTCCTCCGTGTCGGCGATAACGAGTACGAGATCTATCGCCTGGACGCCCTGGTGTCGCACGGTGTTAATCTTGGCCGCCTGCCTTTCTCGTTGCGTATTTTGCTCGAAAACCTGCTGCGCACCGAGAACGGGCGCACGGTCACGGCTGAGGATGTGCTGGCTCTGGCAAGCTGGCAGCCGCAGGCCGAGCCAGATAAAGAAGTAGCCTTCACCCCCGCCCGCGTTATCCTCCAGGACTTTACCGGCGTGCCGTGTGTGGTTGACCTTGCCGCGATGCGCGATGCGATGGCCGCAATGGGTGGCGATCCCGGCCTGATCAATCCGCTCCAGCCGGTTGAACTGGTGATTGACCATTCAGTGCAGGTGGATGCCTATGGCTCCGCGACTGCGCTCCAGGCCAATATTGACCTGGAGTTTGAGCGGAACCAAGAGCGCTACGCTTTTCTGCGCTGGGGCCAGACCGCCTTCCAGAACTTTAAGGTCGTACCTCCCGGCAACGGTATCGTGCATCAGGTGAACCTAGAGTACCTGGCTCGCGTGGTCTTTACCTCGGACGAGAACCCGCGTGCCACCGGCCCGGTTCAGGCGTATCCTGATACGCTGGTTGGTACCGATAGCCACACGACCATGATCAATGGCCTGGGCGTGTTGGGCTGGGGCGTGGGCGGGATTGAGGCTGAGGCGGCGATGCTCGGCCAGCCGGTTTCCATGCTTATTCCGCAGGTGGTCGGTTTCAGGCTGACCGGCGCGCTGCCTGAGGGTGCCACGGCCACGGATCTCGTGCTGACGGTGACCGAGATGCTCCGAAAGAAGGGCGTGGTCGGCAAGTTCGTCGAGTTCTTCGGGCCGGGTTTGTCCGCCCTCCCCCTCGCCGACCGAGCAACAATTGCGAATATGGCTCCCGAGTACGGCGCGACCTGCGGTATCTTCCCGGTGGACGCCGAAACCCTGCGCTACCTGGAGTTCTCTGGCCGTTCTGCCGAGCGTGTGGCGCTGGTCGAGGCGTATATGCAGGCTCAGGGTTTGTTCCACGATGCGAATACCCCCGAGGCCGAGTACACCGATACCTTGGCGCTGGATCTCGCCACGGTTGTGCCGAGTGTGGCTGGCCCCAAGCGTCCCGAGGGCCGTGTGGCTCTGCCGAATGTGAAGCAGACCTTCCAGAACGCAGTGCCGCAGATCCTCAACCCCAGCGCACCCACGCCGATTGCCGACTTGGAGACCAGCGCGGTGGCGGTGGCCGATACTGGCTACACGCTGCACCACGGCTCGGTGGTGATCGCGGCGATCACCAGTTGCACCAATACCTCAAACCCCTCGGTGATGCTGGCGGCGGGCCTGCTGGCTAAGAAGGCAGTTGAGAAGGGGCTGACCACGAAACCCTGGGTCAAGACCAGCCTGGCCCCCGGATCGAAGGTGGTGACGGAGTATTTTGATAAGGCGGGGCTGACGCCCTACCTGGACGCGCTGCGCTTCAATACGGTGGGCTATGGCTGCACCACCTGTATTGGCAATTCCGGCCCGCTGCCGACAGAGATCAGCGCGGCGATTGAGCAGGGTGGACTGGTGGCGGCATCGGTGTTGTCGGGCAACCGCAACTTCGAGGGCCGTGTTCAGCAGGATGTGAAGGCCAACTACCTGATGTCGCCGCCGTTGGTGGTGGCCTACGCCCTAGCTGGGCGGATTGACATTGACCTGACAACCACGCCTCTGGGCGAGGGCAGCGACGGCAACCCGGTCTATCTACGCGACATCTGGCCGAGCCAGGCTGAGGTGAGCGAGACGATCAGCGCCGCCATCCGGTCGGATATGTACCAGCGCAGCTATGCCACCGTCTTTGATGGCGACGAACTGTGGCAGGGTATTGCCATCCCAGAGGGAGATCGCTTCGCCTGGGAAGCTCAGAGTACCTACGTGCGTCGTCCGCCCTACTTCGATGCGATGGCGGCAGAGCCACCGGCGCGGGTGGCCGAGATTACGGGCGCTCGCGTGCTAGCCGTGCTGGGTGATAGCATCACCACTGATCACATCAGTCCGGCGGGCAGTATTAAGGCCAGTTCACCCGCTGGCACGTACCTGATCGAGCGCGGCGTTGCGACCAAGGATTTCAACAGCTACGGTTCGCGGCGCGGCAACGACGAGATTATGGTGCGCGGCACCTTCGCCAACGTGCGATTGCGCAACAAGCTGGCCCCCGGCACGGAGGGCGGCTTTGCGCCCTACCTGCCCACCGGCGAGGTGCTGTCGCTCTACGACGCGGCGATGAAGTATAAGGCCGACGGCACTGCGCTGATCATCTTGGCAGGCGCAGCCTACGGCAACGGATCCTCGCGTGACTGGGCCGCCAAGGGACCGTACCTCCAGGGCGTTAAGGCGGTAATCGCCGAGAGCTTCGAGCGCATCCACCGCTCAAACTTGGTTGGGATGGGTATTCTGCCGCTGCAATTCTTGGCAGGACAGAGCGCCGAGAGCCTGGGGCTGAGCGGCACGGAGACCTTCGACATTATCGGGCTGGCCGATGCGGTGGCGGCGGGCTTCGCCGGGGGGCGTGAGCTAACCGTGCGAGCGGGGTCAGTTGAGTTCACGGCGCTGGTGCGGATTGACACGCCCCAGGAGATCCAGTACTACATCCACGGCGGTATCTTGCAGTACGTACTGCGCCAACTGCTCGCCGAGAGCAAGTAACTGGTGTAAGGTTTTAGGTTTTAGATTTTAGGTTTTAGGTTTTAGGTGTCAGGTTTCGGGTGTCAGGTGTCAGCCGCTTGGCGCTGAAGCGCCCACTACGAACCGCCGCGCTGAAACCTGGCGCCTGAAAACTGACACCTTGTCATACCGCAGAAGCACACAGAAAAAATATTTCTGTGTGCTTCTGTGTCTTTCTGTGGCAAAACAAAGTCTCGTTGTCGTAACTATGTTGGCCGCACCTCCAGAACCACCGGCTTGATCTTGCGGACACGCCAGAGGAGGCTGAAGGCACTGTACTTCCAGCCATACTTCGCCTTTAGCGCCCGGTTGCCCACCCCGTCCTCAACCATCTCAGTCACTGCCGCCAGCGCATTCATGGCTGGCCCCTTCAGCGTCCCCCGCCCATCACTCGCGGCTAACGATACACGCCCGCCATTGCGGATACGCTTCGCCTTGCCCGATGTCGCCGTGGTGACGATGTACATCCGTCCGCTGTCGAGGGCGAACCAAACCGGGGTGGCGACAGCATTTCCATTCTTGCGATACGTTGTCAGGCTGATGTACTGCTGGTCTCGTAGGCCATCGAAGGTTGGTGTTCCCGTCGTCATCGCAATGCTCCTTGTGAGGTGTCAGGTGTCAGGTGTCAGGTGTCAGGTGTCAGGTGTCAGGTGTCAGGTGTCAGGTGTCAGGTGTCAGGTGTCAGGTGTCAGGTGTCAGGTGTCAGGTGTCAGGTGTCAGGTGTCAACGGAGATTGTACCTGATGATCCACAAGGATGTAGTACCGCAAAGAGGAACGCAGTCAGGCGGAACGACGCCAGATTCTTTGCGTCTTCGCGCCTTCGCGTCAAACCGTACGTGCATGTGACGCAAAGACGCGAAGACGCAAAGCGGTGAGAAGTGTCGTGAACAGGATGATTCGTTCCATGATGAGGGCGCGTCATCTTTATTTAAGCTACTTTTAAGCTGGGACGGCGCTGATTTAACACGCCAAGCGGCGTGATGCGCTATGATGCGATCATTGCTTATGTCACTTCATACGAGGGAGCTTACATATATGTCGCAGCGCAAGCCCAACCGCCCGTCGTCGCTACTCCGTACCGTGAAGAAGTACTCCGTTTCAGCCTTCGTCATCTGCTCTTTCTCGGCCTACGCTGTCCATGAGCGACTACTTGCGTCTGAAGCTACTGCTGCGAATCAGGCACCGGCGATTGCGGTCACTCGTCAGGTCGCTGCGGCTGCCCCCGTCACGGCCAAGCCAATGCGGATCGCGGCACCCAAAAACGCCCCGGCACAGATGCTGCCGCCCGCGCAGCCCGCCGCTACCACGAGTGGATCGTACAAGGATGGTGAGTATACCGGGGCGCTTGCCGATGCCTACTACGGTAACGTGCAGGTCAAGGCCGTCATTCATGGTGGCCAGATCGCTGATGTCTCCTTCCTGAGCTTTCCCAATCACCGGCGCACCTCCGTACGGATCAACAACTACGCAATGCCTTATCTCACCAGCGAGGCCATCCAGGTGCAGAGCGCCAATGTGAACGTCATCTCCGGTGCCACCCTCACCAGTGAGGCGTTCGCGCAGTCGCTCCAGTCTGCGCTTGAATCAGCCAAGTCGTGATTGTGTCGAGGGGAGGGTTCACGGGAGGATTTTCCTCCCGTGAACCCTCCCTTCGCTTTCCTTATGAAATCCACCCGCATCCTGATGGGCATGCCGATCACTGTGGAGATTCTCGACTCAGACGACGAGAGCCTGGTTGAGTCGGTGTTTGCCTACTTTACCCATATTGACGAGACGTTTAGCACGTATAAGGACACCAGTGAGATCAGCGCGATCAACGCCGGACGAATCGCGCTGAATTCGGCCAGCGCCGAGATGCGCGCTGTCTTTGCGATGGCTGAGCAAACCCGTCAGGAGACTGACGGCTACTTCAATATCTGGCGTGGCGACCGCTACGACCCAGCGGGGATCGTCAAGGGTCTGGCAATTGCCAATGCGGCTGAGATTGTGCGCCGCGCTGGCTGTGCCAATTTTTATGTAGATGCT
>CAIXLU010000581.1 GCA_903920315.1 uncultured Oscillochloris sp. | reverse complement strand
TTGCGGCGCACTGGACATGGCAGGCAATGTCTTGGAGTGGCTGGCGACGCCGAATGCAGCACCGGGGCAGGTTAAGGCGGAGAAAGACTTTACACAAAGCACATATATACTGCTGTCATCAGGGTGGTATAATAGTAATATAGAACAATTGCGCTGCGGCTCTCGCGGCGGGGGCAGCCCGAGCGGCGGGTACAACGACTGGTCATTTCGGGTGATCTGGTCCCGAGCGCTCACGGAATAAGGCTTCTGGATGCTGAATTCTGGCTTCTGGCTTCTGTGCTCCTGAATCCTGTGCGGCGGGGAGGGAAGAACAATGAAGAAACAAGGATGTGTAAAAAATTAATGCGGGGGCGCGGAGAGACGCCCCGGCGGGGCGTCTCCCGTTAATGCCGGGGCGCGGAGAGACGCCCCGGCGGGGCGTCTCTACAATCTCTACCATCGTTGCGCGGAATCGCGAATTTTTTTGGATGGGGCCATGCCCAAAACATTCGGCCATCTCTACGAACAGATAGCGACCTTCGCGCACCTGCTCGCGGCCTACCGGCGGGCGCGGCGCGGTAAACGTGCGCGCCCAGATGTGGCCGCCTTCGAGTTTCGCTGGGAAGAACAAGTACTCCAGCTTGCCAGCGAGCTGCGCGAGGGCCGCTATCGTCCCGGTCGCTATCGTTCATAGAAATAGCCTCATTCCTCCCGCCCGTAAACGGGCGGGAGGAATGAGGCTTGTGCGGCCTCACTCCCTGGTAGGTGTTCGCCTCCGCGCCGCGTGCAGCGGCGCGGGGCAATCACATTCGTGTGCCTCACATCCGCTGGCATTCGAGGATGTATCGCGTGATCACATCCGCGCTGACGTGTCCAGCGGTTCCGACATCGTACGAGGGCGACCACAGCGTCCCGGTTTTCCCGATGTGCTTGTTGATTTCGGCGGGGAACTCCTGTCGCAGATAGCGGGCGGTTGCGCCCTTGAACCGCTGGGCCAGATCGGCAGGGCTGTACTTCGGCGGGGCCGAAACGAACAGATGGACGTGATCCGGCATCACCTCTTGGGCGAGGATCTCAAAACCCCATTGGGCGGCTATTTCTGGGAGCAACTCCTGAAGCCGATCCCCCACCTTACCGACAAGCACCGGGCGGCGAAACTTCGGGCACCCGACCAGATGGTCGTTGATGTGGTAGCGGGCACCCCGTGTGCTTTTGATGCGTGTGGTATCCATCAGGCAGCCTTGACAAACTGAAGCGGCGGGATCTCGCGCTCGATAATGGTTGCGGCGATGTCCATCAGCGTGAAGACCTGCCTGCGCGTAAGGCCGATCTTCTGCTGGTTGCGCTCGAACGCTGCGCCGATCTGGAGGGCCAAGCGCAGGGAGATGTTGATGGGGGCCTCGGCCTCGAAGGCGTAGGAGAAGAAGCCGCACGGCTGGCTGTCCAGCAGGGCCAGATAATCACGATTGCCGTGCCGCTCAACAGTCACGCGGCCACAGGGCGAGGTATACACGATGCGGACGGCGGGTTCGGTTACAATCTTCTTAGCCATTGGGAAGCTCGCTTTCCTGGTGGTCAGGGCCGTGTCGGTGGTCGTAACACCGACACGGCCTGTTTGTCTAAGCTTGGCTATTGTACATCTAAAATGTACAATAGCCAAGCTTAGATTGACAAAATACCAGAAAAGACGTACAATGACTGTGTTGGCGCTACAATCGTGTATTATGGAGGTATGAAAACTGTGCGTAGCCAACTCCGCCTTTTGCTTGCCGCTAAGGCCCAACGGGACGGACGTACTATCAGCCTGCGTGAAGTGCAGCGCGAGACGGGCGTACCGATTAGTACGGTGATGGGGATGGCGAACAATACGATCAAGCGTGTGCCACTTGATGAACTCAATACGTTCTGTGATTACTTCGGCTGTGAGGTTGGTGATCTTCTCAAGCGAGAAGAAGTCGCCTAACCCATGAAACTCACCGCCCAACTGAAACTGCTGCCCACTCCTGCGCAGGCCGACGCCGTGCGGCGCACCTTGGAGGCAGCAAACGCGGCGTGTGACGCCATCAGCCGCACGGCGTGGGAGACGCAGACCTTCCGCCAGTTCACCCTGCACACGCTGGTGTACTATGGCATTCGTGCCGATTTCGGTTTGTCGTCCCAACTGACCGTGCGCTGCATTGCCAAGGTTGCCGACGCCTACAAGCGGGACAAAAAGACGTTGCGCACCTTCGCCCCCTTGGGGTCGGTGGCGTTTGATAGCCGCATCCTCACGTTTGACGTTGCCGCGTCTACGGTTGCCATCTGGACGCTTGACGGGCGGCAAACCATCCCCTTCGTGTGCGGCGCACGCCAGCGGCGGTTGCTGGCCACCCAGCAGGGCGAGAGCGATCTTGCCT
>CAIXLU010000580.1 GCA_903920315.1 uncultured Oscillochloris sp. | reverse complement strand
ACGCATCTGGCAGGCTGGAAGCCCGCACTACGAACTGTAAACCTAAAACCTGGTACCTGAAACCTTGTCTAAGGCGCAAAGGCGCAAAGAGAGGGAAGGGTTGTTTAGTGTGATGGTGTTCCTCTTGCGGCAGTATTCACAAATTCCTGTAGTCGCTGACGCAGACGGGACAGCGATGGCCCGTGGACGTACATCATGTGGCCGGCCTCGTAGTAGCTTAGGTCAACATTCAATCGCAGGCTCGGATCGATCTGCATGTGGCTGAGTGTATGTTCGGTGGCAAAATAGGGGGTCGCCACGTCGTAGTAGCCGCTGGCGATGTGTACCCTCAATGATGGATTCTGACTCATTGCCCTGCGCAGAGTCTCGCCTACATCCACATAGCTATTCTCATGCTGGGCGTAGCTCCACGGATAGACGCGCTCGGAGATGATCTCGTAGGGAAGATCGTTTGTGTAGCTCAGTTCGCCGCGTACGTAGGCGTTGAGGGTGGCGCTGTAGGGGCCGAGGATCGCGCTATAACTCGGATCATACTCCGCCCGCTCGCCCACATGGTCACGGTCAATCCCCACAAAGCGGCTGTCGAGCCGTCCCACCGTACGCCCCCGATCACGCAGCAACTCCTTCACAAAACGGTCGTCGCGGATGCGCAGATTGCAGCCCTCAACATAGGCGTAGCTCAGGCCAGTGTAGCGGGCCAGACGCCCGGCGATGTCAGCGCGCACCGCAGGCGTCAGGGTGTCGCCACGCAGCAGGGCCAGGGCGTAATCGCCCAGGGCGAATGCCTCTACTTCGGCCAGGGTGGTCCGCAGGTCGGACTGGAGATCCGCAGGCAGCCGCCCGTGGTAAAAGGCAGTTGCCGCATAGCTCGGTAGAAAGAGGATATAGGGCAGATCATTGCCGGGATCGAATTCGAGCGTCTGGAAGTTAAGAACTGCCGATACCAGCATGATCCCGTTGAGGAAAAACCCATGACGACTCTGGAGGTAGTCGGCCAGACCACCGGCGCGGGTGGTGCCATAGCTCTCGCCGATCAAAAACTTGGGCGAGAGCCAGCGCCCATAGCGCGTCGTGTAGAGCCGGATGAAGTCGCCAATCGACTCAATGTCCTTCTTAAACCCGTGGAAGGGCTTCGCCGACTCCCCCGGCACTGCCCGGCTAAACCCGGTACTCACGGGATCAATGAAGACTAAGTCGGTGCTGCCAAGCAGAGTATCCTGGTTATCGGCCATGCGGTAGGGCGGCGGCAACACCTGTCCCGCATCGCCCATCAGCACGCGGCGCGGCCCTAGCAGCCCCATATGCAGCCAGACTGATGAGGAGCCGGGGCCACCATTGAAGGCAAAGGTGATCGGGCGTGTCCCGAGATCGTCTACCTCATCGCGGGTGTAGGCCACAAAAAAGATCGTCGCCCGGGCCTTCTCCCCCTCCGAAACACCATCGCCCACCTTCTCGGCCTCTTCGCGGATCACCACCGTACCAGCGGTCACGGTATAGCTCAAGGTCTGGCCATCAACCGTGATGTGGTGGTGCGTCTGCACCAGGCGATCCTCAGGCGCGGGCAGTGGCAGCGCCGGGGCAGTACTGGGAACGGACTCGGACATATGACGTTTTCCTTTCATCGCACGGTTAAGGTGTCAGGTGTTGGGTCTCAGGTGTCAGGCCAAGTGCATCAGAAAGCCTTTGCACGCAAAAGATATGGTTCGCAGACACTTTGCAGTTCAGGCCAGAATGTGGCATCGTGATGCGCTCGACCTGGCACCTGGCACCTGGCACCTTGTCTTAGAAGCTGTCTGAAAAAGTCACTGCCCCCCTCCCAACCTCCCCCCGATGGGGGGAGGAGCCGGACTCCCTCCCCCATCGGGGGAGGGCTGGGGAGGGGGATCGCGGGATATGTGACCTTTTCAGACAGCTTCTTAGGGTAAAATAGAGTCATGCCTACCCACGCCACACATAATACGAGCAACCCCATCGTGATTATCGGCGGGTTTGCCAGCAACGTCGAGCAGTACGAACATCTGCGCGACATTCTGGCGACCATCAGCGGACGTCCGGT
>CAIXLU010000579.1 GCA_903920315.1 uncultured Oscillochloris sp. | reverse complement strand
CCGCGCTCGAAGAGCGCCCGCGCCGCCGGAAAGCCCAGGGCCAGCAGTCCCGCCATCGCCGGCATGGTCAGCCAGAGAATGGTGCCCAGGGTGCGGCGCACATCAGCGGCCAGTTCGTCAAGCTGGCCCTCGGCCACCAGACGGGCCAGACGTGGGAAGGCCACTTGGCTCAGACTCAGCGAGAAGATGCCGTAGGGCAGGAGCATAAGCTGGTAGGCGTAGATCAGCCCGGCCACCTTCGCGTCACCGTCGGTCAGACGGGCGGCCAGAGCGGATGTGGCCACCACACTGATGTGGGCGGCGGCCTGTCCGATCACACGCGGCCCCATCTGGCGAGCGACCAGGCCCAGTTCGGTCATACGCCGACCCATGCCGAGTCGCAAGCGCATACCCATCCCCAGCAGGGCGGGCAGTTGCACCAGCACGTACAGCATCGCCCCAACCACCACGCCCCAGGCCATGCCCCAGATCCCTAGCCAGGGCGCACAGATCGCCCCGCCGATGATTCCGAGGTTGTAGATCGAAGGTGCCAGCGCCGGCATGGTGAAGCGGTCGCGGGCATTTAGCGCGGCCATCGCTAGCCCGCCCACACCCAGCAGCAGCGGCGAGAGCAGAAAGAGGCGGGCCATGTGGACGATCAGGTCGAGGGTTGCTGGCTCAAAGCCCTTGCCGCCATAGACGACGTACACCAGCCAGGGTGCCGCCGCGAAGATCGCCGCGCTGGCCAGCGACAAGGCCAGCAGCGCCCAGGTCAGCACCGCACCGGCCACCTGCCAGGCCCGCTCTTCGCCATCGCGTTCCCAGACCTGAATAAATACCGGGATGAAACTGCTGCCCAGCGCCCCGCCGATGATCACCAAATAGAGCAGATCTACGATCTGAAATGCCGTGCGGTAGGCCGTCATCTGGGGCGATGTGCCGAAATAGTAAGCGGCAATAATATCGCGCAGCACGCCGGTGGCCCGGCTCAGCATGAAGCCGCCCATCACGATCAGACTGTTCCTTAGGGCACCGGAGCGGACGCGGCGTATCAGCGCGGTAAGTTGCACGTAGGGCGTCCTTATGCTATACTTTCCCGCTAGTGGCTTGCACCAGCGAGCAAACGGGAGGGGCGAAGGTGGCACATGCCACCCGACACCCCTCCCAACCGTGTGAACATCGTGGCAGCAGATCATATCGGAGGAATCGAGCCTTGGCAAACACGAAGTCGGCAAAGAAGCGCATTGGCACCAATGCCCGCAAACATACCCGCAACCAGATGTACCGCTCCCAGGTGAAGACGGCGGTGAAGAAGGCCGAGCAGTCAATTTTCAGCGGCACCCCCGACGAGGCCGCCATTCGCGCCGCCATCAGCACCCTCGACAAGGCTGCGGTGAAGGGCATTATCCACAAGAACAACGCAGCCCGCCGCAAGTCGCGCCTGGTAAAGAAACTGGGCGGCAACGCTACTGTTGCGGTGTAACAGGGGCGAAGCAGCAAAAAGGCCCGTGTCGTAAAACGACACGGGCCTTTTTGCTGCTGCGTCCCTACCGGCACGCTTCGGCCACAAACAGTTCAAGAGCCACCTGAGGCTGGATGCGCCCGGTCTTGGTGGCCAGATCGAGATCCAGGAGCCGGTCGTGCAGACGCTCCAGTTCGCCTGCCGCGAAGCCGCGCACCTGCTCCATCGCCTTGCGCACCACAAACGGGCGCTGTCCCAACTCGGTGGCGATGTCGTCGGGGCGACGGCGCTGTGCGCTCAGTTCGCGGACACCAAGCAGGACGCGCATCTGTCGAGCCAGCATAAACATAATGTAGGTGGGAGCCTGACCATCATCCAGCAGTCGCCGGGCACCGCGCAGGGCGTTGCCTAGATTCCGGGCGCTCAGATCATCAATAAAGCTGAACAGGTTCTGCTCCTGCCCGTCCTGCACCAGCAGGTCCACGTCGGCGGGGCTGATCCGACCACCCCGGCCCACGTAGCTTGCCAGCTTATCCAGTTCATTCACCAAGGCCCAGCTATCGCTGCCCACAAACTCAATCAGCCGCTGCGAGGCATCCTTCTCCAGGCGCACACCGAGCGCCTTAGCTCGCTCGGCCACCCAGCGCGTCAGCTCAGAACCCTGGAGCGGAATGAATTCCTCAATCGTGGCCGACTTCTTCAGGTAGGTGAAGAGAATACTGCGGCGGTCAACCTCATCGCTTTCGACAAAAACCACATCGCATGCGGGCGGCACCTGGCTCAGGTAGTCCCGCAGATTCTCGCGATCTTTGCCCGCCTTCGTGTGCTTCAGCGCATCAGAGACAATCACCAAGCGCTTGTCGGAGAGGAAGGGCATCGCCTCGCAAGCCATAGCCAGGGTGTCAATCTTCAGCTTGCGCCCCTCTAGCGTGGACACGTTGAGATCGGCCAAGTCGGGAGGGAAATCGGCGCGCATACGGGCCAGAGCCTGGCTGCGCTGGTATTCATCGGCACCGTGGAAGAGGTAGATCATGGGCAGATTTTAGATTTTGGAT
>CAIXLU010000578.1 GCA_903920315.1 uncultured Oscillochloris sp. | reverse complement strand
TGGGCGTTGAAGAAGAAGGAGATGCGCGAGGCGAAGTCGTCCACATCCAGCCCACGGGCGATGGCCGCTTCCACATAGGCTGCACCATCGGCCAGGGTGAAGGCCAGTTCCTGAGCGGCGGTGCTGCCCGCCTCGCGGATGTGATAGCCGCTGACGCTGACCGGGTTCCACTGCGGCACATGCTGGCTACCGAACTCGATAGTATCTACCACCAAACGCATGCTCTGCTCAGGCGGGAAGATATACTCGTTCTGGGCGATATACTCCTTAAGGATGTCGTTCTGGAGCGTGCCGCGCAACTGGCTCCAGGGAACGCCGCGCTTCTCGGCCACCGCTAGGTACATGGCCCAGACCATCGCCGCCGGCGAGTTGATCGTCATCGAGGTTGAGATCTTGTCGAGGGGCAGGCCATCGAGCAGCATTTCCATATCGGCCAGTGAGCAGATAGCCACGCCACACTTGCCGAACTCGCCCTCAACCAGCGGGTGATCGGTATCGCGCCCGTAAAGCGTGGGCATATCAAACGCGACCGAGAGGCCGGTCTGGCCCTGGCCGAGCAAATACCGAAAGCGGGCATTCGTCTCTTCCGCCGTACCGAACCCCGCGAACATCCGCATCGTCCAGACCTTGCCACGGTAGCCGGTAGGATGAACGCCACGGGTGTAGGGATACTCGCCGGGATGGGCGATGTCGCGGGTGTACGAATTATCGGCTAGATCAAGCGGCGTATAGAGGCGCTCGATTGGCTCGCTGCTGGTGGTCATAAAGCGCACATCACGCTCGGGGGCACGCTCCAGGGACGGCCAGAGAGCATCCTGCTCCCAGAGCTTTTGGGCCGCCTGGATCTGATCCTTCGGCTCGAACATCGTTGTTTCTCCTCATATCACGTTTAGGGTTGTCGTGACCCAATGGGATCGAAGTATCTTTGCGTAACAGAAAAACACCTCGACCCTACTATATCATTTTCTAGCCGAACATCAGTCATCAACCCAGATTGTCTGCAGTCGAATGGCACGTTGTCGTGTCGCCTCCTGCACCCGTTTGGTGCCTGCTCCATCGCATCTGCGGGATTCTGCGTCTTTACTTGGCCGTGAATCGCGGTTTCACTCTCATCACCCTCTCACACTGATTTAAAGCAGCTTTTAGACACATGGGCGATACTTATACCTCAGGGAACCTAAACCGTTCAGGGGGAACACCTATGGACAGATCACATCGCCTTGGCCGTATCCTGCTTGTCTTTGCGGTCTTCATGATTGTCTTTATTGGCATCGCCGGGGGTGCGGTGGCTGGAGGTACCGCCGCCTACTATATGGTTCAGCGTGATCTGACGGCGCGCTCGGCGACAGGAGTGCAACCTGTTCTCACGTCGGCTGGTGCTCTGAGTGCAACTACTCAGCCGGGGCAAACGGCAGCGTCAGGTGCCGTCACCTCCCAATCTGACTTGATGGTTACTGCCGTGCAGAAAGTGGCCCCCGCCGTGGTCACGGTGCTAAATACTGGCCCTCAGGGCAGTGGTAGCGGCAGCGGCGTGATTATCAGCGACAAAGGCTACATTCTGACGAATAACCACGTTGTTGAAGGGGCCAGCCAACTCGCCGTGGTCTTTAACGATGGCGGACGACGTGATGCGACGCTGGTGGGAACTGATCCGCTGAACGATGTGGCCGTGATCCAGGTCAGTGGTAATCTACCGGCGGTAGCCGTCATCGGTGATGCCTCGACTCTCCTGCCGGGTGAGCAAGTGCTTGCTATTGGCAGCCCGCTGGGCAACTTCCGCAATACCGTTACCGCTGGCGTGATCAGCGCCTTGAACCGCTCGGTTGCCAGCATGGAAGGTCTGATCCAGACCGATGCCGCGATCAACAGCGGCAACAGCGGTGGACCGCTGATCAACCTGAACGGCGAGGTTGTGGGCATTAATACGCTGGTCGTGCGGAATGACCAACTCTCGGCGAGCGCCGCCCCGGTTGAGGGTCTGGGATTCTCGGTGCCGAGTACGATCTTCCGTGGCGTGTCCGAGCAGTTGATCGCAAACGGCAAGGTCTCCTACCCCTTCCTGGGAGTGAGCTACCTGCTAATTGACGGTAACCTCGCCGCCGAACTGAACCTGCCAGTGCAGAGCGGTGCCCTCATCCAGAGCAACCGCCACGGCCAGATGGCCGTTCAGCCCGGTACTGCCGCCGCCAAGGCTGGTCTGCGCGAGGGCGACATTATCACCGCCATTGATGACAGACAACTCGATGGCAGCACGTCACTACGCCAACTGCTGCTACTGCACAAGCCGGGAGATACCGTCACCCTGTCTGTCCTGCGCGACGGCGCAACAAGCAGTGTGCAAGTAACCCTCGGTGAGCGCGCCCCCAATTAGGGACGCGGAAATTTTTAAGCATCCCGGATTCATGTCACGCTGACAGCGTCACTTATGCTCTAGATCTCACTTTTTGTTAGATTTTGGTAGCAAAGCTGCCAAAATCTAACAAAAGGTGAGATCTAGAGCGCAGCGCTACATCATCGCCCCTGGCACGACATCTGTGCCGGGGGCGATGGTTGTACCCAACCCGAGGACAGCCCCGCGAGTGCAGAGTTGCTCGCGACTGAGCAACCCGGCGCTGTTGGCGGTAGGCTGCAGTTCATCAAAAACCCGCGCCCGTAGGCTGGCCCCTGCTCCGACTATCGCCCCGTTATCCAGCCAACTGCTCTCGATCACGCAGCCCGACCCGACCCGTGCGCCCGCGCCGATCACGGCGTGGCGCACGATAGCTCCGTCGGCCACTTCTGCGCCCGCCTCCAGGATCGAATCCTCAATCACACAACCTGTCCCGATCACACAGCCCGACCCGATCACCGCTGAGCCGATAATCTGGCTCTTCACACCAATCCGCGCTGTGGGGCTGATTTCCTTGCTTAGGCTACCCCGGCGGGCCAGCAGGAACTGGGCCGCACTGAGAGCCTCCCAGGGTGTGCCCACGGGCATCCAGAACCCTGTGCAGGTGTGGTGGCCTACCGAATCAGTGGCGGCGAGCAAGCCCACCAGGTCGGTCAGTTCGTACTCGCCGCGTGGCGAGGGGGTAATCTGGGCCAGAGCCGGGAATGCCGCCGCATCGAGGTGGTAGATCCCGGCGTTGGCCAGGGCACCGGGCGGCGGGTCGGTCGGCTTCTCGATGATGCCGCGCACTCGCCCGCCCGCGCCGATGTCGAGTACCCCGAAGCTACGGGCGTCATCCACGTGCATACCAGCCACACGGTAGCGCTCGGCACAGACGCCCAGGATGTCGGCCTGGGCCACCAGGTTATCGCCGTAGAGCAGGAAGAAGGGTTCGTCAATCTGGCCCACGGCGAGCAGCGCCCCGGCGGTGCCATTCACCTGCTCCTGAAGCACGTAGCGCAGAGCAATGCCCCGGTACGTCTCGCCGAAGGTATCTACAATATCCTGAGCGCGATAACCGACCACCAGGGTGGCCCGATCAATTAGGCCGACCATCTCGTCAAGGATATGCGCGAGCAGGGGCTGGCCGAGCAGCGGGATAAGCGGCTTGGGCCGATGGGAGGTGAGCGGGCGGGTGCGCTTCGACTCGCCGGCGGCCAGAATGACGGCGTGACGTGTGGCACAGATCGCCGACGCGGGACTGCGCGACATGCAGGACTCCTCAGGTAAAAATAGCCGATAGCCGATAGCCGATAGCCGATAGCCGATAGCCGATAGCCGATAGCCGATAGCCGATAGCCGATAGCCATTTTCATGGCGGTGGTGTGCGTCCCGTGGATAACCGTCTCAGATAGAAAAAAGCTCGGGGCGGGCGGATGTCCGCCGACCCCGAGCATACCACATTCTGGGAGCGCGGGCGTCTCGCCCGCAGGCTCGGATCACATCGCAATCTGCTGCGCGAGCATGATCGCCTGGGCCACATCACGCATGGTCTTCCGGTTATTCATGGCCAACTGCTGGATTCTGCGGAACGCCTGGGCCTCATTGATACCCTGACTATCCATCAAGTGACCTTTCGCCCGTTCGATCAGCTTGCGAGACTCCAGCCGGTCACGCAGTTGAAGCAACTCCCGCTTGCGCCCAGTCTGCTCGCTCCAGCGGGCCAGCGTTACTTCGATCAGGGGCATCAACTCAGCGTCGCGCACGGGCTTGATCAGATAGCCACGCACGCCCGCGTCACGGGCCTGATCCACCAAGTCGCGGGAGCTGTAGGCAGTGAGCATGAGAACCGGGGCCAGAGCCTCGTCGTGGATGATCTTCGCCGCCGTGAGGCCGTCCATATGGGGCATCTTGACGTCGAGCAGTACCAGATCGGGCCGTAGTTGGCGAGTAATATTCACGGCGCTCTGGCCGTCACCGGCCTCGCCAATCACCAGATAGCCCTGTTCCTGGAGC
>CAIXLU010000577.1 GCA_903920315.1 uncultured Oscillochloris sp. | reverse complement strand
CGAAAGCGCATCGCGCTGGCTGGCCAGACTTGTCCTGACCTGATCAAGTGCCGCCTGAGCCTGCGTGATCTCGGTCTTCTTCGGGCCATCAAGCAACTGCGCCAGAGCCGCGTTGGCCTGGGCAAGCTGCGACTGGGCAGCGGCCAAATCCTGGGGCGACACCCCGGCGGCAACCTGGGTTGCGTTAGCCTGGGCCTGAGCTACGGCGGCATCGGCGGCGGCGATCATCTCGGGCGAGGCTCCAGCGGCAACCTGCTCATAGTGCGCCTGGGCCTGGTTCAGACTCACCTGAGCCTGCTTCACACGCAACTCCAGGGTGCGGGTATCGAGCTTGGCCAGAGGTTGTCCGGCCTGCACAAGATCACCCTCCTTCACCAAGATGGCGGCCACCGTACCTGCCCGATCAAATGCCAAGGTGACATCGGCAGCGGGCAGCACCTTCGCATCCGCCACCACCGCTTGGGACGCCGTCTGCGTTACGACCGTGGGCACCGGAGTTGCGCCCATGCTCGGCAGCTTGCCGCTAAAGGTGAAGAATCCTCCGCCGACGATCAGGGCGACTACGATGACTGAAAAAATAATCTTACGCATGTTGGTTCCTCGTCTCTATCCATTAGGAGGGGCTACGCATTCTGGATGGTCATTGCGCGACCATCCAGAATGCGTCGCCTCTATACATCACGCGGCGGGCGCATGGGCGGGCGAATTAACAATTTGCCCGTCGGCTACCACCACGGCACGGCCAGCCCGGCTCGATAAATCATTGTCGTGCGTCACCATCACCACCGTCTTGCCCTGCTCCGCCAGTTGCTCAAAGAGGTGAAAGATCGAGTCAGCGGTGCGCGAGTCCAGGTTGCCGGTGGGTTCATCGGCCACGAGCAGGGGCGGATCGTTCGCCAGGGCGCGGGCGATAGCCACGCGCTGCTGCTGTCCACCCGAGAGCGCCGCTGGGAGTTTATCGGCCTGTTCGCTCAGATCCATGCGTTCCAGCAGGGCGGCGGCCCGTGCGCGGCGCTCACGGGCAGTACCGATATTACAAAAATCCATAGGTAACATCACATTCTCGGCCACCGTCAGGGTCGGCAACAGTTGGAAGAACTGGAAGATAATCCCGATGGTACGCCCACGCCACACCGCCAGTTTACCCTCGCTCAGACGACCGAGATCCACCCCGGCCACCCGCACTACGCCTGAGGTAGAGCGGTCAATGCCAGTGATCATATTGATCAGGGTAGATTTACCGCTGCCCGATTTTCCCACAATCGCCACAAACTCACCACGGTCAATCCGCAAATTGATCCCGCGCAGGGCCACATAGGCTCCGGCAGCCGTCTCGTATTCCTTCACCACATTATCCAGGCTAATCAGAGCCTCGCTGGTTGATGATACGGTCATCGCATTCCTTCTTGTTCACGCGCCAAGCATTGCGTATGTTGTCACGCAATACCACAAGACTCGCCCTGCCACCAGCACAACCGCGCCCCATGTCACCCTGAGCGAAGCGAAGGGTCTTACAGGAGGTCGGCATAGATGCTTCGCTTCGCTCAGCATGACATGACAGGGCGAGTTTTGCGGTATTGTGTTGTCATCATCATTACTCGTACGCCAGTACCTCGCGCACCGTGAGCCGTGAGGCCGAGCGGGCCGGCAGGATGCTGGCCACGCTGGCGATCAGCAGCACGATGCCGAGCCACAAGATCACCCCCGAGATCGAGTAGATCCAGCTTAGCGGCGTGTTCAACAGGGCCATGCCGAAGGCGTAGCACATCCCTATGCTCATGGGGATGGAGATAATCGTGCCAATCAGCCATGCGATGACTCCGATCATCAGCCCTTCACTGAGAACGATTTGCTGCACGGCCTCGTCCGAGGCTCCAATCGCCCGCATTACCCCGATCTCACGGGTGCGCTCCAGTACGTTAATGCTCATCGTCCCGGCCAAGCCCAGCCCGCCCACCGTGCCGATGATCAGCGACATAATCGTCAGCACGCCCGTGAGAATGTTAAAGCGCTCGGTGAGGATGTTGCGATCCTCGGTGCGGGTGTGGATGAGCCGCAGTGCAAAGCCATCGGCGGTCAGGCGCTGCTCTAGGGCCATCGAGGCTGCGGCGTGGCTAGTCG
This sequence comes from uncultured Oscillochloris sp., assembly GCA_903920315.1. Classification (GTDB taxonomy): domain Bacteria; phylum Chloroflexota; class Chloroflexia; order Chloroflexales; family Chloroflexaceae; genus Oscillochloris. The sequence continues at coordinate 10,433 of CAIXLU010000577.1, read as the reverse complement.
CATCGTGGCCGACGGTTGCCACTCGCAGGGTGTCGGTGCGGCCCATGCCGCCCAGAGCCTGCGTATAGGCGTCAATCGTCACGTAGGCCCAGGCTGGGCTGGTTGGCGGGATCATCTCTTCGATAAAGCCGACGATCTGCCATGTGTAGTCGTTGCCGTTGATCTGGAGGGTCATCTCGTCGCCCACGCGGGCAGTTGGTGCCTTGGACAGATAATTCGTGGTCAGCACGACCGTCCGCCCGTCGGTGGGCAGCAGCCAACGTCCGTTGGTCATGCGCGGCGCAAACATGTTTGTGTTCGCGGGCATGGCCCGTAGGCTCAGTCCCTCGCCGTTGGTGCCGTCAGCATAGACCGGGAAGGCCGTATTGCGCAGCAGGCTCTCCACGCTCACTACCCCCGGCACGCCCAGCACCGATTGGTTGGCGAGGATGTCGCGGTAGGAGCGGCTGAACTGCACTTCCACGTCATAGCGCTGCGAGGCGATGCTCTCGTCTAGCGTGGAGAAGAGCGAGACGCGCAGGGTCATGACGGTGATGAAAACGCCACCGCCCAGGGCCAGGGCGATCAGTGTGCGGACGAGCCGACCACGGCGGCGGAAGGTGTTACGCAGGGCCAACCGTGTCGGGCGGGAGATTCCGGCGAATCGCCCAAGCAACCGGTCAATCGGGCTGTGTTCCGGGGGAGCGCTGGTCTCGCCGCTCAACGCCTCGCGGGCGGGCCGGTTGACCACCGAGCGAATCGGTATGGCAGCCGTGAGCATCGGCACAAACAGGGCCGCGAGAATCTGGAGGCCCAGCACCCCTAAGGGGAAGCGGAAGTTCTCAATATCAACGTTGAGTTGGTCGCACATGAATCGGGTCATCCCGTAGGCTCCGAGAACGCCTAGGGGCACAGCAAAGAGCAGGGCGAGAACACCAAATCCCGCCGAAAGAGCGAAGTAAAGCCCCGTAATCTGGTCGGCCCTGGCCCCAATCGCCTTCATAATCCCGATCTGGCGGGTCTGCTGGGTGAGGATAGCGCTGATCGTATTGATGATCAGGAATCCGCTGATCAGCAGGGAGAGAAAGCCCAGGGTGGTGAGGATAAACAGGACGGTGGGCAAAATCACTTCGGCAGGATGCTGAAGCGGCGGGGTGGGGACGTCGGTATTGATCACCGTGCGCCCGCTGCGCTCGATCAGCCGCCCGATCTCGTCGGCAACGGCCTGAATGTGGGCCACGTCCGTGCGGCCAGTGCTGACCACAAACTGGAGTTGGTTGTAGCTGCGCGGACCACCAAGCCAGACCAGGGTATCGAAAGTGAGATAGCCGTCGGCCTGACCCGCAATTACCGCCGGGGGGACGCTCAGGTCGTAGGTCAGTCCGGCAATCGGAATATCGCGGGCGTCCTGGCCAGAAATCTCAATGCGGACGGTATCGCCGACGGCGGCCTTTGTCTTGCCGAGGGAAGATCGCTCGATCAGCAGGGCATTTTTTGGTGGCGGCCACGCGCCGCGCCAGGGCTTCACAAAGCCGATCTCGCGCACGCCGTCATCGGGCAACACAAAGAGTTTGGTGTCCTGCCACTGCTGGGGGCCGGTGGCGATACGTGCGCTCACCGCACGCACACCCTGGGCCTGGGCAACTCCCGGCACGCGCCGCACCGCATCCACCAAGTCATCGTCAAATGCGTCGGTGGTGATCGTCCCGCTCGCCGGGTTGATGGCCATGAAGCTGGTGTGCAACTGCTCAACGATGATCGTGCGTGCGGCCAGGATCGCCCCAAAGGCGAAGACGCCGATGGCAATCGAGATCACCACCATGATTGTCCGGGCCGGGCTTGAGCGTAGGTCGCGGAAGACTTTGTGCCAGCGGGGCCGCATAGCTGCTCCGTGTTATTATTGATTGACCAGTCAATCAATAATAACACGGCTGTCAAGAGACGAGGCAGGAGGCAGGAGGCAGGAGGCAGGAGGCAGGAGGCAGGTGGCAGTGTGGCAGGTGGCAGGTGGCAGGTGGCAGTGTGGGCTTCACAGCCCACACGATCAGCTCTGCACGCGGCTAAAGCCGCTACTACGAACGGTGGCACGTAGCATCTTGATGCGCTCGACCTGAAACCTGAAACCTGAAACCCTGTTTTACTGTTGTTGCTGCTGCTGCACCTGCTGAGTCGCCTCAAGGTCGACCTCGGCGGGAGTGGGGGCGGGTACTGCCGGGAGCAAATCGGTATCGGGGATGAACGCCTCAGTGGGCATCACCTTCACGCCCACCTCAAGCGTGTTCTCGGCGCGCCCACGGAAGACGCCCTTGGTTGGCGGGACGTCGGCGTAGTCACGACCAACAGCGGCGCGGATGTGGCGGTCGCGGGCGATCAGGTTGTTGGTGGGATCAAAACCAATCCAGCCGAGGCCGGGCAGCAGCGCCTCAACCCAGGCGTGCGAGGCGTCGCGCTCGGAGCGGTCGTGATCCTCGGCGCGGTGGTAGAGGTAGCCGCTCACATAACGACAGGGGATACCCAAAGGCCGCACCAGCGCAATCATAATGTGGGCGAAATCCTGACAGACGCCCTTGCGACGGGCCAGAGCATCATCAATCGGCGAGTCCACCCTGGTCGTCTGCGGGGCGTAGGCGAAGGTGCGATACATGCGCCCGGTAATCTCGTGCAAAAGCGAGAGCGGATCGCCACGGCGGCGCAGATCGAGCTGGCTGGCCAGGGCATTTAGCAGAGGCGAAGAGCGAGCGAACTGGCTGGGGGCCAGGAAGTCCCACAGCTCCTCCTCGGCAGCCATATCGTCGAGCAGATTCCATGCCTCCTGGCCGAGGCTGCGCGGCAGCTTGGGCGGGTCGGTAAAGACCACAATCGCCTCAGCCGTGACGGTGAGCTGACGGTGCTGGCCAGGGATGTCAAAGTTATGCACCGTATTGCCGTAGCAGTCCTGGTAACTGCTCACCGTAGCGGCGGGGGTTGTCGAGAGCTTAAACTTCAGACAGCGCTGCATGCCCTCGCTGAGCGGACGCATGCGCGTCTCGGTGAAGCTCTCGCTGATCGGAGCGCTGTAGCGAAAACGAGTTTTGTGGAGGATCGAGTAATACATTTCAGATTTCAGATTTCAGATTTCAGATTTCAGATTGGCAGTGGCCCTGGTCTCAATCTGCAATCTGCAATCTACAATCTACAATCCTATGACGTAAGCGCGGTATCCACCGGGTAGGAGACATACGCCTGATAGATCGCGCCGTGGATGGCACCGCACTGGCGCTGAATGCTCTCCAGATAAGTGTGCATATTCTCGGCAATGATCTCATCAACCTGACCGTAGTCCATCGCGGCACGCAGGCGTCCGGCCAGGCGCTCAGCACGACCGGCGCTGCGCGTGCCGGTGGCGTGGGAAACCGCCTGCATCGCGTGCTGAATGCGGTCGGCAGCGAAGCGCACCGAGCGCGGGCCATCGCCGTTCAGCAGCAGGAACTCGGCCACACACTCGGGCTGGATATCGGCGGTGTAGACCTTGCAGTATGCCTCAAAGGCCGTACAGCACCTGAGCAGGCCGACCCAATCAGTATAATCGAGGGCCACGGGCGCATCGCTGGGAGCTTCTAGGTAGGGCCGAAAATGCTGATCAATCAGCGAGGCGGTAGCCCCGGCGCGCTCCAGGTAGCGGCCCACCTGGATGAATTGCCAGCCCTCGCCGTGGGTCATCGTGGCGTCGGTGACACCCTGAAAAAGGTGCGCGCCCTCCTTGACCTCCTGATAGAACTCCAGCGGCTCGCCCTGCCAGATCTGATCAATGCTGCTCCCCTTCACCTTGAGGTAGAGCCGATTGAGCTGCTCCCACATCTCCGAGCTGATCTGCTCACGCACCTGGCGGGCATTCTCGCGAGCGGAGGCGATACACGAGACAATTGACCCGTCGTTTGAGGTATCGAAGGTGAGCATGCGAGCGATTGCGTAGGCATCGCTCGATCCACTTGGTGGCGGGTAGGCCCGTAAAGCGGCGAGCAGGCGCTCCCAGCGTGGCCCAACCGACTGAGGCGTCTGATCCAGCATCAGGTTCAGCCCCACGGCGATCAGGCGGGCCGTATGCTCGGCCCGCTCCAGGTAGCGGCTCATCCAGTAGAGGCTATCGGCGACTCGTGAGAGCATATTCCCCCCTCGTAGGAACGGTAGGGGCGCATCGCGATGCGCCCCTACCGTTCCTACGAGGGGGGAATATGCTCTCACGAGTCGCCGATAGCCTCTACTGGATGAGCCGCTACCTGGAGCGGGCCGAGCATACGGCCCGCCTGATCGCCGTGGGGCTGAACCTGATGCTGGATCAGACGCCTCAGTCGGTTGGGCCACGCTGGGAGCGCCTGCTCGCCGCTTTACGGGCCTACCCGCCACCAAGTGGATCGAGCGATGCCTACGCAATCGCTCGCATGCTCACCTTCGATACCTCAAACGACGGGTCAATTGTCTCGTGTATCGCCTCCGCTCGCGAGAATGCCCGCCAGGTGCGTGAGCAGATCAGCTCGGAGATGTGGGAGCAGCTCAATCGGCTCTACCTCAAGGTGAAGGGGAGCAGCATTGATCAGATCTGGCAGGGCGAGCCGCTGGAGTTCTATCAGGAGGTCAAGGAGGGCGCGCACCTTTTTCAGGGTGTCACCGACGCCACGATGACCCACGGCGAGGGCTGGCAATTCATCCAGGTGGGCCGCTACCTGGAGCGCGCCGGGGCTACCGCCTCGCTGATTGATCAGCATTTTCGGCCCTACCTAGAAGCTCCCAGCGATGCGCCCGTGGCCCTCGATTATACTGATTGGGTCGGCCTGCTCAGGTGCTGTACGGCCTTTGAGGCATACTGCAAGGTCTACACCGCCGATATCCAGCCCGAGTGTGTGGCCGAGTTCCTGCTGCTGAACGGCGATGGCCCGCGCTCGGTGCGCTTCGCTGCCGACCGCATTCAGCACGCGATGCAGGCGGTTTCCCACGCCACCGGCACGCGCAGCGCCGGTCGTGCTGAGCGCCTGGCCGGACGCCTGCGTGCCGCGATGGACTACGGTCAGGTTGATGAGATCATTGCCGAGAATATGCACACTTATCTGGAGAGCATTCAGCGCCAGTGCGGTGCCATCCACGGCGCGATCTATCAGGCGTATGTCTCCTACCCGGTGGATACCGCGCTTACGTCATAGGATTGTAGATTGTAGATTGCAGATTGCAGATTGAGACCAGGGCCACTGCCAATCTGAAATCTGAAATCTGAAATCTGAAATCTGAAATGTATTACTCGATCCTCCACAAAACTCGTTTTCGCTACAGCGCTCCGATCAGCGAGAGCTTCACCGAGACGCGCATGCGTCCGCTCAGCGAGGGCATGCAGCGCTGTCTGAAGTTTAAGCTCTCGACAACCCCCGCCGCTACGGTGAGCAGTTACCAGGACTGCTACGGCAATACGGTGCATAACTTTGACATCCCTGGCCAGCACCGTCAGCTCACCGTCACGGCTGAGGCGATTGTGGTCTTTACCGACCCGCCCAAGCTGCCGCGCAGCCTCGGCCAGGAGGCATGGAATCTGCTCGACGATATGGCTGCCGAGGAGGAGCTGTGGGACTTCCTGGCCCCCAGCCAGTTCGCTCGCTCTTCGCCTCTGCTAAATGCCCTGGCCAGCCAGCTCGATCTGCGCCGCCGTGGCGATCCGCTCTCGCTTTTGCACGAGATTACCGGGCGCATGTATCGCACCTTCGCCTACGCCCCGCAGACGACCAGGGTGGACTCGCCGATTGATGATGCTCTGGCCCGTCGCAAGGGCGTCTGTCAGGATTTCGCCCACATTATGATTGCGCTGGTGCGGCCTTTGGGTATCCCCTGTCGTTATGTGAGCGGCTACCTCTACCACCGCGCCGAGGATCACGACCGCTCCGAGCGCGACGCCTCGCACGCCTGGGTTGAGGCGCTGCTGCCCGGCCTCGGCTGGATTGGTTTTGATCCCACCAACAACCTGATCGCCCGCGACCGCCACATCCGCGCCGCTGTTGGTCGTGACTACGCCGACGTCCCGCCAACCAAGGGCGTCTTCCGTGGGCGCGCCGAGAACACGCTTGAGGTGGGCGTGAAGGTGATGCCCACTGAGGCGTTCATCCCCGATACCGATTTGCTCCCGGCAGTACCCGCCCCCACTCCCGCCGAGGTCGACCTTGAGGCGACTCAGCAGGTGCAGCAGCAGCAACAACAGTAAAACAGGGTTTCAGGTTTCAGGTTTCAGGTCGAGCGCATCAAGATGCTACGTGCCACCGTTCGTAGTAGCGGCTTTAGCCGCGTGCAGAGCTGATCGTGTGGGCTGTGAAGCCCACACTGCCACCTGCCACCTGCCACCTGCCACACTGCCACCTGCCTCCTGCCTCCTGCCTCCTGCCTCCTGCCTCCTGCCTCGTCTCTTGACAGCCGTGTTATTATTGATTGACTGGTCAATCAATAATAACACGGAGCAGCTATGCGGCCCCGCTGGCACAAAGTCTTCCGCGACCTACGCTCAAGCCCGGCCCGGACAATCATGGTGGTGATCTCGATTGCCATCGGCGTCTTCGCCTTTGGGGCGATCCTGGCCGCACGCACGATCATCGTTGAGCAGTTGCACACCAGCTTCATGGCCATCAACCCGGCGAGCGGGACGATCACCACCGACGCATTTGACGATGACTTGGTGGATGCGGTGCGGCGCGTGCCGGGAGTTGCCCAGGCCCAGGGTGTGCGTGCGGTGAGCGCACGTATCGCCACCGGCCCCCAGCAGTGGCAGGACACCAAACTCTTTGTGTTGCCCGATGACGGCGTGCGCGAGATCGGCTTTGTGAAGCCCTGGCGCGGCGCGTGGCCGCCACCAAAAAATGCCCTGCTGATCGAGCGATCTTCCCTCGGCAAGACAAAGGCCGCCGTCGGCGATACCGTCCGCATTGAGATTTCTGGCCAGGACGCCCGCGATATTCCGATTGCCGGACTGACCTACGACCTGAGCGTCCCCCCGGCGGTAATTGCGGGTCAGGCCGACGGCTATCTCACTTTCGATACCCTGGTCTGGCTTGGTGGTCCGCGCAGCTACAACCAACTCCAGTTTGTGGTCAGCACTGGCCGCACGGACGTGGCCCACATTCAGGCCGTTGCCGACGAGATCGGGCGGCTGATCGAGCGCAGCGGGCGCACGGTGATCAATACCGACGTCCCCACCCCGCCGCTTCAGCATCCTGCCGAAGTGATTTTGCCCACCGTCCTGTTTATCCTCACCACCCTGGGCTTTCTCTCCCTGCTGATCAGCGGATTCCTGATCATCAATACGATCAGCGCTATCCTCACCCAGCAGACCCGCCAGATCGGGATTATGAAGGCGATTGGGGCCAGGGCCGACCAGATTACGGGGCTTTACTTCGCTCTTTCGGCGGGATTTGGTGTTCTCGCCCTGCTCTTTGCTGTGCCCCTAGGCGTTCTCGGAGCCTACGGGATGACCCGATTCATGTGCGACCAACTCAACGTTGATATTGAGAACTTCCGCTTCCCCTTAGGGGTGCTGGGCCTCCAGATTCTCGCGGCCCTGTTTGTGCCGATGCTCACGGCTGCCATACCGATTCGCTCGGTGGTCAACCGGCCCGCCCGCGAGGCGTTGAGCGGCGAGACCAGCGCTCCCCCGGAACACAGCCCGATTGACCGGTTGCTTGGGCGATTCGCCGGAATCTCCCGCCCGACACGGTTGGCCCTGCGTAACACCTTCCGCCGCCGTGGTCGGCTCGTCCGCACACTGATCGCCCTGGCCCTGGGCGGTGGCGTTTTCATCACCGTCATGACCCTGCGCGTCTCGCTCTTCTCCACGCTAGACGAGAGCATCGCCTCGCAGCGCTATGACGTGGAAGTGCAGTTCAGCCGCTCCTACCGCGACATCCTCGCCAACCAATCGGTGCTGGGCGTGCCGGGGGTAGTGAGCGTGGAGAGCCTGCTGCGCAATACGGCCTTCCCGGTCTATGCTGACGGCACCAACGGCGAGGGACTGAGCCTACGGGCCATGCCCGCGAACACAAACATGTTTGCGCCGCGCATGACCAACGGACGTTGGCTGCTGCCCACCGACGGGCGGACGGTCGTGCTGACCACGAATTATCTGTCCAAGGCACCAACTGCCCGCGTGGGCGACGAGATGACCCTCCAGATCAACGGCAACGACTACACATGGCAGATCGTCGGCTTTATCGAAGAGATGATCCCGCCAACCAGCCCAGCCTGGGCCTACGTGACGATTGACGCCTATACGCAGGCTCTGGGCGGCATGGGCCGCACCGACACCCTGCGAGTGGCAACCGTCGGCCACGATGCGACTAGCCACGCCGCAGCCTCGATGGCCCTAGAGCAGCGCCTGACCGCCGATGGCTTTGCACTGCGGCTCATCCACACCCGCACCGAGGATCGCAACATCCTCACCGAGCGCTTTAACATTCTCACGGGCGTGCTGACGATTATGTCGCTGATCATCGGCACGGTGGGCGGGCTGGGCTTGGCCGGGACGATGAGCATTAACGTACTGGAGCGCACCCGTGAGATCGGGGTAATGCGGGCGATTGGAGCCTCGGACGAGGCCGTGCAGCAAATCGTTCTCAGTGAAGGGCTGATGATCGGAGTCATCGCATGGCTGATTGGCACGATTATCTCCATCCCCATGAGCATAGGGATGTGCTACGCCTTCGGCATGGCCCTGTTGAACACGCCGCTAAGCTGGATCTACTCGATCTCGGGGGTGATCTTGTGGCTCGGCATCGTGCTGCTGATCGCCAGCGTGGCCAGCATCCTGCCGGCCCGCTCGGCCTCACGGCTCACGGTGCGCGAGGTACTGGCGTACGAGTAATGATGATGACAACACAATACCGCAAAACTCGCCCTGTCATGTCATGCTGAGCGAAGCGAAGCATCTATGCCGACCTCCTGTAAGACCCTTCGCTTCGCTCAGGGTGACATGGGGCGCGGTTGTGCTGGTGGCAGGGCGAGTCTTGTGGTATTGCGTGACAACATACGCAATGCTTGGCGCGTGAACAAGAAGGAATGCGATGACCGTATCATCAACCAGCGAGGCTCTGATTAGCCTGGATAATGTGGTGAAGGAATACGAGACGGCTGCCGGAGCCTATGTGGCCCTGCGCGGGATCAATTTGCGGATTGACCGTGGTGAGTTTGTGGCGATTGTGGGAAAATCGGGCAGCGGTAAATCTACCCTGATCAATATGATCACTGGCATTGACCGCTCTACCTCAGGCGTAGTGCGGGTGGCCGGGGTGGATCTCGGTCGTCTGAGCGAGGGTAAACTGGCGGTGTGGCGTGGGCGTACCATCGGGATTATCTTCCAGTTCTTCCAACTGTTGCCGACCCTGACGGTGGCCGAGAATGTGATGTTACCTATGGATTTTTGTAATATCGGTACTGCCCGTGAGCGCCGCGCACGGGCCGCCGCCCTGCTGGAACGCATGGATCTGAGCGAACAGGCCGATAAACTCCCAGCGGCGCTCTCGGGTGGACAGCAGCAGCGCGTGGCTATCGCCCGCGCCCTGGCGAACGATCCGCCCCTGCTCGTGGCCGATGAACCCACCGGCAACCTGGACTCGCGCACCGCTGACTCGATCTTTCACCTCTTTGAGCAACTGGCGGAGCAGGGCAAGACGGTGGTGATGGTGACGCACGACAATGATTTATCGAGCCGGGCTGGCCGTGCCGTGGTGGTAGCCGACGGGCAAATTGTTAATTCGCCCGCCCATGCGCCCGCCGCGTGATGTATAGAGGCGACGCATTCTGGATGGTCGCGCAATGACCATCCAGAATGCGTAGCCCCTCCTAATGGATAGAGACGAGGAACCAACATGCGTAAGATTATTTTTTCAGTCATCGTAGTCGCCCTGATCGTCGGCGGAGGATTCTTCACCTTTAGCGGCAAGCTGCCGAGCATGGGCGCAACTCCGGTGCCCACGGTCGTAACGCAGACGGCGTCCCAAGCGGTGGTGGCGGATGCGAAGGTGCTGCCCGCTGCCGATGTCACCTTGGCATTTGATCGGGCAGGTACGGTGGCCGCCATCTTGGTGAAGGAGGGTGATCTTGTGCAGGCCGGACAACCTCTGGCCAAGCTCGATACCCGCACCCTGGAGTTGCGTGTGAAGCAGGCTCAGGTGAGTCTGAACCAGGCCCAGGCGCACTATGAGCAGGTTGCCGCTGGAGCCTCGCCCGAGATGATCGCCGCCGCCGATGCCGCCGTAGCTCAGGCCCAGGCTAACGCAACCCAGGTTGCCGCCGGGGTGTCGCCCCAGGATTTGGCCGCTGCCCAGTCGCAGCTTGCCCAGGCCAACGCGGCTCTGGCGCAGTTGCTTGATGGCCCGAAGAAGACCGAGATCACGCAGGCTCAGGCGGCACTTGATCAGGTCAGGACAAGTCTGGCCAGCCAGCGCGATGCGCTTTCG
>CAIXLU010000576.1 GCA_903920315.1 uncultured Oscillochloris sp. | reverse complement strand
GCCATTTCCAGATCCTCCTGGAGGGTATCGTAGCTGATCCGGAGCAGCGCATCGCCCAGTTGCCGATACTTTCCGCTGCGGAACGACATCAACTGCTCGTGGAGTGGACCGATACGGCAGCAGACTACCCCCGCGACCGCTGTATCCACCAGTTGTTTGAAGCTCAAGTTGAACGCACCCCCGACGCCGTGGCGGTCATTTTTGAAGATCAGCAGTTGACCTACGCCGAGCTGAACACCCGCGCAAACCAGCTTGCCCACCACCTCCAAACGCTCGGCGTGGGGCCAGATGTGCTGGTGGGCATCTGCTGTGAGCGCTCCCTAGAGATGGTCATTGGTCTGCTGGGCATCCTCAAGGCCGGCGGGGCGTACGTGCCCCTCGACCCGAGCTATCCCGCCGAGCGCCTCGCCTTCATGCTGGACGATGCCGCCGTGCCGGTGCTGCTCACGCAGTCCCGCCTACGCGACACCTTACCGCCGACGGCGGCCCAGGTAGTCTGTCTGGATCGGGATTGGCCCCTGCTGACATCCTATTCCATACCCAATGAACATAATCATTCTATCGGCTATCGGCTATCGGCTATCGGCTATTGCAATCCATCCTGCGCAGTGCAGCCCCACCATCTCGTCTACGCGATCTACACCTCCGGCTCCACCGGCAGGCCCAAAGTCACCGGCGTCTACCACCGTGGCCTCGTCAATCTCGTCTCCTGGTATGTCACCCAGTTCGGCCTAAACGCGGATGACCGCACCCTGATTGCCAGTTCACCCAGTTTCGACCTCACGCAAAAGAACCTGCTTGCCCCGCTCCTCGTGGGCGGACAACTGATTCTCAGTGCTGCGCCCCTTTACGAGTACGCGGTGATGGCCAGCCTGATCCAGCAGCATCGCGTCACCTGGATCAACTGCACGCCCAGCGCCTTTTATCCCTACCTAGCCCCGGACGCCCCCTCGGATGTCGCGCAAGCGGCGTTCGCCAAGCTGGCCTCCTTGCGCTATGTCGTTCTCGGTGGCGAACCCATTCATCTGGAGCGGCTGACCGATTGGCTGGCGTCGCCCGCTTGTCATGCCACCGTGGTCAACACCTACGGCCCCACCGAATGTACCGATGTCGTGACGGCCTACCGCATCATCCCCACGCGCCCATCCATCCCCATCGGCAGGCCCGTGGCCAATACCTGCCTGTATGTGCTTGATGATCTCCTGCGGCCCGTACCCATTGGCGTGATAGGTGAACTGCACATTGGTGGCATCCAGGTAGGTGCGGGCTATCTGAATCAGCCCGCATTGACGGCAGAGCGATTCATCCCCAATCCGTTTGGCGCGGGGCGGCTCTACAAAACGGGAGACCTCGTGCGCTGGCAGCCCGATGGGAACCTAGAATACCTGGGCCGACGGGATAATCAGGTGAAAATCCGGGGCTTTCGCATTGAACTGGGCGAGATCGAGGCACTGCTGAGCCAGCAGCCGCTGGTGCAGCAAGCTGTCGTCGTGGTGAACAAGCACGGCGACGACCAACGGTTGGTGGCCTATGTTGTCACGCAGG
>CAIXLU010000575.1 GCA_903920315.1 uncultured Oscillochloris sp. | reverse complement strand
TCTCCCAATCGCAGGTTTCACGTACATAGGCTCGGCCCCGCGCACCAAGATCGTGGCGAAGATCGGGCCGAGCGAGCAGCAGGTCGAGGGCAGCGGCGAACTCGCCAAACGAGCCAAAGGCTAGGCCGCCGCCACAACGCCGGACATGGTCAGCGGTGACGGCACAACCGGCATTGACCAGGGCTGGCGTTCCCTGGAGCCACGCCTCCATCAGCACAATGCTAAAGCTCTCGTAGAGCGACGGCTGAATGAAGACATCGGCGGCGGCGTAGGCATCCTGCTTATCCTGGTCGCTCTGGAAACCCAGATCAAGAATCAGATCGGCCAGCCCCGGCGTATATCCAACGGCGCTATCGAGGTCGGCTGCGCCCATCAGGGCCAGACAGAGCGATCCGCCGCGCCGCGCCCAATACTCGCGGGTGTAGGCTAGCAGCAGCGGGACGTTCTTGCTTTGATCGCGCCGTCCGGCATAGAGCAGCAGGGGCCGGTCGCCCAGACCGTGCCGACGCCGGAAGCGCTCACCGTCGCCACGGGGTGTCAGGTTGATGCCCTCGCCCGCCACACAGATCCGCTCAGCGGGCAACCCGTAGAGGGCACGGGCCAGATCCGCCTCAGGATGGCTGTTGGCGAGCATGCCGCAGGCCCGCCCGAACATCTGCCGGTAGGTGGCGTAGCGGGCGTAGGGTTCATCGTGCAAACAGGCCAGCAGGTAGCTGCGCTCGGGCACCAGTTGCGTACCCCAGAATGTTGTCGGGAACGGGTAGGGCAAAAAGACAAAATGGACAGCCGGATCATTGCGGGCCGCCCAGATCGCCTCGTACAGCTCATCGCTGCCCAACAGTGAGCCGAGCAGCGCCAGTTCGTGCTGGGCAAAACCCTCAAGCGGCGGCAGCAGTGTGGGGTGAGTGGCGAAGAATCGCGGCACGCCGCTGGGGCCAGCAGGTGAAGGGCGAAACCGCCAGACCGGCACGCCATCCACCTCGCCGGGGCCAGGCGGGTAGTGCGGACGGGTACCGTAAGGCTGGCCCGGATCACCGGGCTGGAACGAGTCGCGCCCGGTGCTGGCCCAGACCCGCACCGGGGAGCCGGTTGCCCGCAGGGCACGCGCCAAGCTGCGGGCCTGGGACTCCGCGCCACCGGCGCTATCGGGGCCAAACCAGGGCAGAATGAGCGTCATCATTGGCGGGCACGCAGCGCCGCGAGCTGCGCCCGCAGCTCCGCATCGGCGGCAATCAGGTGCGACAGCACCCCGGCGACAGAGACATTGGCCGCGTTCTGTTGCTCAACAATCGGGTTGATCATCCAGCGCAGGTACTGGCGGACGCCCTTTTGGATCAGAGCGCGAGCTTTGGTGGGCAACGTATCGCCGCCAAGATCCCAGTGGGCATTCACCGTGGCCCGCTCCGTCGCCTGGGCAGGCAGTGGGCGCAGAGCGAGATCCGGCAGGGCGGCGGGAGGCTCGGCCCGCCCAGTGCGCTCAATCATCTGCTGAAGGTCGGTGTCAGGAGTCACGATTTCCCGCGCCGGTGGAGGTAAAGGAGGCGAAGAGAGATCATGGCTACGCCGCAGATCCGCCAGTTGATCGCGCAACTCGGCGTGCGCCTCGATCAGCAGCCGGATCGAGCGCGCCCCAACATCGTTAAAGGCATTCTGCTGATCAACAATCGGTTTGATATACCAGCGCAGGCTGCGGCGCACCAGTTTATGCACCAGCATCCAACCCCGCTCATAGAGGTTCTTACCCTCTAGCGGCCAGTGAGCGCTGACCACGCGGGAAATCTCAAGCTGCTCGGCGCAATGGTACAGCTCGCGCTCAATCGCGCTCATGGCCGTGTTCGCCGTATCCTCGCCCCCATTCGTCCGCTGGGCGCGAACCTCGGCCCGCAACGCCTCCAGCACCCCAGCAACATCCAATTCTTCAGGCTTGTGAGTCATAATTCACTACGCATTCCATTGCTGAATTCTTTATTCTAATAACGATGCACAATTATAGGCTTGTTCAGCCGTGATCGCCAGCCTGTCCCATGAAAAGCGGGCAGCGGCGGCCCGTGCGCCAGCCGAGAGCGTCACCCGTAAGCCAGGGTCGCCCAGCACGCGCAGGGAGGCGGCAACCAGCGCCGCCGGGTCGCTAGGGGCGCAGAGCAGCCCGCTGCGTTCGTGTTCTAGGTACTCGCTCGCCTGGCCCACGGCGCTCGCCACAATCGGCAGACCGGCACCCATCAACTCCAGCAGCTTGGCGAGGCCACGGGCGCGGTTGATCAGAGTATCCTGAATCGGTGCAAGAGCGATAGTGGCCTCAGCCATTGCGGCGGGGATCTGTGCGGGCAGGAGCCAACCTCGGTAATCTATCATCGCGCCAATGCCAGCCCGCTCAGCCAGAGCAATCATCCGGCGCTCCTCACCGGACTCACCCCGGCCCACCACCACCAGACGCACATCAGGCCGGGCCTGATAGATAGCCACCAGCGCCGCCACCAGTTCGGGCAGATCGATCTCCCAGAAGCGGGTGTAGAGCAGAATTTTTGGATAATGAGCGCACGGCGCTGCCGTGCGCTCATTATCCAAAGCCGCGTTCTGAATATGTTCGGAGCCATTCGGTAGGTAGAACACCCTCCCTGGCGGCACGCCGAAACTCCAGACCAGGCTCTCCAGGGTACGGC
>CAIXLU010000574.1 GCA_903920315.1 uncultured Oscillochloris sp. | reverse complement strand
TCATCGTTCACGGATGCGTGATCATTGTTCGCGGGGGCGTGATCATTGTTCGCGGATGCGTGATCATCGTTCGCGGGAGCGTGATCATTGTTCGCGGATGCGTGATCATTGTTCGCGGATTCATACCCTTTTGTATGTATCCATGTAATCCTCGGTACTAGCTAACAACCGTACCTTTGGGGGACTATTCAATTTAGGCTCATTGTGGAATCATATGCTGGTATGCCAATGGCGTCACCTATCGCAACCTCCATCGTAGAAAGGAATCAACCAGTGACCACCCGACTGAGCCGCCTCGCACCGAGCATTATCGCCGCCGACCGCTCGATCCTCTTGGCCATCCAGGGGATAAGTGACTACCAGCCGCACAACAGCATCTACAGCGTTGCGACGATGCAGCAGTACGAGTCGAATATGACCCAGGCACAGCAGGCGGTTATCCGGCTGCAAGAGGCGCTTGAGCAAGCCCGTGTTGTGGAGATCGAAACGACTCACGCCTTCCACGATGTCATCCTGGGAGCGAAAGATCAGGTGATCGCCCAATACGGCCCTGATGCCACTGCCGTGCAGATTATCGGGCTGACTCGTAAATCGGATCATAAGCGGCCAAGCCGACGCAAGGCGACGGCGTAGGGGCGCGTCGCGACGCGCCCCTACGGTTCATTTTCATTGCGGCGGTGTGCTCCCCGCGCATGAACGTCTGATGTGGTATAGCAGCAATCCTCTCGGGGTCGTTGCGTGGAGTCGAGGCTTTAGCCGGATAAAGCCGCCTAAAGGCTCGACTCCTTTTCATAACCTGTTGAGGAACTACCGCAGAAGGTACGCTGTCATCCCCGCCGCCCGGCCCGTAAACGGGCGGGCTAGACTCTACGAAGGCCGCTGAAGCGGCCTCAGAATGCGCTCGACCTGAAACCTGAAACCTCACACCTGAAACCTTGTCTGACGCTACAACTCGCCGTAGCGGTAGGCGGTGGCCTGTGCAATCAGGGCGATCTCCTCGGGTGTGAGCTGGAAGAGCGCGGCAACCTGCGCGTTCAGTTCGGTTTCGAACTGAACAATCGTGGCGGTGATCTGGCGGTGCGCCTCGCTGCGCGTGATCAGCAGCCGCTCCCAGTCGTCGCGATCCGCAACCGGGATGTCACGCTTCAGCGCTTTCTTCAGTTCGACGCGAAGTGTTTGGAAGTCGAGATCCCACCAGGCGGCGAGTTTCTGGTTCAGGCTCGCCCCCGGCGCTCCCAGGTCGCGCAGGATGGCGTGGCGCATGGTTTGGTGCAGCGCGTATCGCTCCTGCGCCGCTGTCGTAATCTGTAGCGCCAGCTCGCCGATAGACTCGCGCTCCGCCTCGGTTGCGCTGGGGATGGGCAGACGGGTGATGAATTGGCTGATCAAACGATAGCGAAGTTCTCCATCTCGTTCCCCGAATGGTTGGCTTATCTGGGTAATCACAAACCAACTGACACGGCTGGCAAGGATGCCAAGCACATACGGGTGATCGGGAACTGCGATATAGCCGGTGTTATTGATGTAATATCCCTGAGTGTCCCACGAGAAGCGCGGGAACTTGGCAATATCGGGCCACAGAATCTTCGGCTTGTCGAACTCCTGGTAGTAATCCACTGAGTCCTGTAGCTCAAACCATTTATAGCTACCGGGCTTTCGTCCCGGCCACTCGTTGCCTTGCCAGTTGGTTGGGCGCGGCTCTAGCGCGGCTCGATGCTGTTCAAGGTACACCTTCACTGCCGGGTAGTTGTCAATGGCAATGCCACGTCGAGTGAAGATCACATAGCGCCCCTCATGCTCCTGATACCAGGGGCGCAGATCCTCGCCGCGCAGGATCGGCTTGATGATCTCGGCACTCGTGGCATCAGCCTGAACCAGACGGTCGCGGGTGGCCTGATCAATGATAAAGACCTCGTTCGCGCCAGTCAGAACACCACGATACATCCGCCCCTGCACATATTCGGTGAGCGGCATACCCGCCGCCAACAGCTTCGCCAGCACTGCCCGACCCGCATCCGCGCCAAGCTGCCAGCCGCTATCGGGCTGGTTGTGGATGGCGGCATTGCTCAGGCGGGCGGTGATGCGCTCCGTAAGCTGTGCGGCAGCCTCGCCACTATCGCGGGCCAACACCTCATCACGGGGCAACTCACCCCGGCGGAAGGCGGCAACCTGGGCGATGTGATGCGTTGGGGGTAGTTCGTGGCGCACAAACGGGATCGCCGGGTAGACATCGGGGGCATCCTTGAATACCTGATTGTCGCCCAGGTCAATGATCTGCACCACTGTCGCACTCGTGCGCAGATGGGCGCGCAGGCGAGTGGCGTAATCGGCGCGCAGCCAGCTATTGCTGGCGATGTAGGCCAGTTCGCCGTCCGTGCGCAGCAACTGCAGGCCATGGTCAAAGAAGTAGACAAAGAGATCGGCCCCGCCATCGTACACGTTGGGGTAGAGCATGGCGAAGGTCGGCTTCTGCGCCTTCAGCATCTCCTGGCGCACATAGGGCGGATTGCCAATGATCAGATCGAAGCCCTTGGCGCTGCCAAAGAATACGTCGGGGAACTCTAGCCCCCAATGAAAGACCCGCTGCTCGCCCGCAACGGCAATAGCCGGTGCGAACCACGGTTCCGTCGTCAGCGCATCCCAGGAGCCGGGTAGCGCGTGCGTGGAGAGTGCATCAAGCGCCTGCTGATACTGGTCGCCGTTGATCGTCGCCCCAAGCAGCGCGCCCATCCAGAGATCGGCCACCGCACGAAACGGCGCACTGGCAGCGAGAAAGAGCCGGTACTGCTCCTCCTTCGCATGCACCTGCGCCGGGGTATCGGAGGGCATCGTCGCGATCTGAACGAAGAACTCCAGCAGCCGCACCCGCGCATTGTCAAAAGCGAGATCGAAGTAGTTGATCTGCACAACGCTGCTGGCGGCGAGCGCCTTCCGCTTCTTCGGCAGCGTACCGAGCTGATCCAAGGCAACGCCCACCAGACTGTCGCCAACCTTCAGGTGATGGTCGAGGAACGAGAGCGAACGCTGCGGATCGAGGGTTGTCAGCCAGAGCGCCAGCTTCGCCAGCTCAACCGCAAGCGGGTTCAGATCCACGCCGTAGATACACTGCTCCAGCACAATCCGCCGGGAGGCGTCAATCTCCGCATCGTCCGGCGCAAAGAGCGCCGGGTCGGGATCAGGTTCGTCCGGCGTCAGCGTCAGCATCAGCGCATCGCGTTTGGTCGCCCGTGCGTGGTGAACAGCCAGGGACTCGAGGGCTGCCGTCAGAAAATGCCCGCTGCCCATTGACGGATCACAGATACGCAGGGCGGCGATCTGCGCCGCCGTTTTGTGTTCACAGAGCGCGTCAACCGTCTGCGCAACCATATACTCCACGATACCATCGGGCGTGTAGTAACTGCCAGTGCGATGGCGCGTACTCGTGCTGGCCCCGCCACTACGCACGAGGCGCACACTGCCATTCTGGCGCTCAAGCTGCTGCTCCAGCAGCCCCTCAAAGATACTCCCGAGATGGCGCACCTGGAGCGAGCGATAATCTACCTGGAGCTTCTGCCCGCCCTTGGTGACGCGGGTCAGCCGATCAATGGCCAAGGCGAGAAAGCGGTCAGGGATGGCGCTGGTGGGAATCCGGTTATGTGTGAACAGACCACCGTTGTACGGATAGATCCCCGCACCCGGATTGCCGTCGTTAAGCGCCGTAAAGAATGCCTGGAGCTGGCCCCAGTACTTTGTAGCCGAGGGAGAATCGCTGAGCGCATGGGTATCGAGCCGCGCCAACAGCGTCGTCTGGATGGTACGGTAGCCATAATCGCGCTGGTACTGCGCATTATGCACCGGCAGGATCTCCCGATCCTCAGCATAGGTGATAAACAGCAGCCGGTAGAGCAAAATAATCGCCTGCTCATAGAGCGCAATCAGGTCGAGGGTTTCGGGGGCGGGGCAAGCGGCGTAAACACCCTGCGCCAGCGCCTCAACCGCGCCGAACGCCTGCACGCGCATATCCTCCTGCACCGTGACCGCGTGGCGGGTACTGCCCTCATAGACCGCATCGAGGAACGCCTGACGGTCAACCCGGTCAAAGGCTCCCCGCCCAAAGAAGGCATAGAACCAGTGGAAGGCGACTCGCCGCGCATCTAGGTCAGCCAGTTCCAAAATATGCTTGAGATTAATCTCCAGGCAGGCGTCCATACGCGGCGGATCAAAGCGATGGTAGATCCGCCAGCGCGCCCCATCGGTGAGGACGCCCCAGGGAAGCTGGGTCATCGTGAGATAGTGGGTAAGCTGATAGCGGGGATTGTCGTTATTGTGCGCCGTGCCATCGAAGTTCTTGCCCAGCTTCTTCACCTCAACCACAGCGAGGGCGTGGTCGTAGCGTTTGACCGTTTCGAGCTTCCTGGCCTTCACGAAGGCATCGCGGGCGGCGTTCTCGCGAAAAAGCGTGAGGTCAATCCGCTCCGGCTGCTTGCCCACACCAGGGAGATTGCCCTGGTTCGAGTGAACCATCCCCAAGATCTCACACACCCGCTGGACAAAGCTAACCACATCCTCCTCACTGGCGCTGAGTCCGCCCGCACGGTCATCCCAGAGCGCGGCAATCTTGATGAGTGCGGCATCGGATTCTGCCATTGTGGTAGGAGCAAGGGGAAGCGACGGCGCGAGGCGGTGGATGAGATAGTAATCTTGGAACAGTCCGGTATTGGTGATCGTGCTGGGGAGGGTGTTAGTGAGGGCCATGCGTATCCTTGCTCCAATCTCGCTCAGAACAACCGCTGCTGGCGCGGGTCATCGTCGGGGCGGGGCGGCAGTTGGCCCTTCAGCGCATACTCCAGCAGGTCGCTGATCGCCAGTTCCGCAGCCCATTGGCGCAGGTAGGCATGATTAAGCGCGTCGTCCTGCACACGCAAGATGGCCTGTACATCGCGCCACTGGCGGTCGGAGGGCGCGAGCTTGAACCACTCCAGCTTTGCCAATACCGTGTCCTCGGCGCTTGCCACACGCAGGGTGCCGCCTGAATCGCCGAGGATGTCAAGCACCTCCCCCCGCTGAAACTGGGCAACCTCGAAGGGGCGGCCCGACGACAGGTATATGTCAATCTGGAAGCCGGTTGCTTTGTCGTAGGCACAGAAACTCGCCCGCTGCTGCCAGTCGGCCCGCGCCTCGGGCAGCCGCGCCAGCGCGTCCGTAATGTCGCTAGGAAGGAAGGTGAAGCCTTCACGCAGCTCATCCACGAGGGCGCGCACATCGCGGGGAGCTAGGTTGAGCACGATGTCAATGTCGCGGGTCATACGGTACTCGCCGTGAACGACCGCCGCGACGGAGCCGACGACAAGGTACGGGATCGCGTGGGCGTCCAGGAGTGCGCCAATGCGCAGCGCCAGGGCAAGCGGGTCAACGGGCATTGGCATAAGGGACAACCCTTTCAGCAAGATATCTCCGTAGGGGCGTTGCTCAGGCGTAAGCCGTTGGATCGCTAGCGCATAGCCTAACTCGTGTGCGCTGGCTGCTGGCCGACGCCGCTGGATGCCGGCCAGGGCCAGCCGGTCGGCCATGCGGTTCATATCGCGGGCCAGTTCCAGCTTGTGCGCAGGGGTGAGCGAGCGCAGGGATGTGATCACCGCCGCCTCGATGTGGGCTGGTGTATTAGTGGCGAGTGGCTGGAGCAAGGTAGATGTGTTTGTGGGAATCTTGGTGGCCATTGTGCCCCTACCCCCGCTTCGTCGCCGCTGAGATCCGCATCAGTAGGCCGATGATCAGGAAGTTGATCAGGACGGAGGAGCCGCCGTAGGAGATGAAGGGCAGGGTGATGCCAGTCAGCGGGATGAGCCGCAGGTTCCCCCCGATGATGATGATTGTCTGTACGGCAATGATGGTGGTGAGACCGATGGCCAGCAGTTGCTCGAAGCCGCGAAATCTACCGGGGATGGCGAGAGCGATGTGGAAGCCACGGAAGATCAGCAGCACGTAGGCGATCAAGACGGCCAGGGTGCCGCCAAGGCCCATCTCTTCGCCTACGGCGGTGAAGATGAAGTCGGTGTGGATCGCCGGGACGATGGCCGGGACGCCCATGCCGAGCCCGGCCCCGAAGATTCCGCCTGATGCGAGGGCGTAGATCCCCTGCACGATCTGGTAGCCATAACCCTGGGCCACCGCCCACGGATTCAGCCAGATCTCGACGCGCAGTGACACGACAGGTAGTTGTGTGTAGAGAACGTATGCCCCCACCGAGAAGGCCAGCATCCCCGCCAGCACGTAGAGCGCTCGCCCGGTGGCGGTGTAGAGCATGGCCAGAAAGACCCCGAAGAGCAACAGGGCCGCTCCCAGGTCGCGCTGGAAGACGATGGTTGCCATTGCGATGCCCCACATGCCGATGATTGGCACGAGGTACGGCAGCGGCGGCAGGGTCAATGGGCCAAGCCTGTACCCTGCG
Source organism: uncultured Oscillochloris sp. (assembly GCA_903920315.1). GTDB lineage: Bacteria > Chloroflexota > Chloroflexia > Chloroflexales > Chloroflexaceae > Oscillochloris. The sequence continues at coordinate 9,082 of CAIXLU010000574.1, read as the reverse complement.
GCCACCACCTCGCGGTGTTCGTTCAGGTACGAGGCCATGAAGATTACCAGGATGATTTTGAGTAGTTCTGAGGGCTGGAAGAGAAAGGCTCCGAAGTTGAACCAGACCTTGACTCCGCTGCCGTTCGGGTCAACGCCGAACACGAAGGTGGCAAAAATCAGGAGCAGGCCGATCACGAGCCAGATGTAGCGGTAGTGATCAAGGACATCAACCAGCGAGAGCCGCAGCGCTCGGATGCAGATTCTGTCCCAAGGTAAGAAGAGCATCAGGGCCAGCACGCCTACGCCAATAGTGACCCATAACGATTGTTTGGCCGCCACGCCAGCGTAGGTGTCGCCGTACATGGCGTTGAGGCTGGGGTCGAGCCGTGCTGTGAGCATGAGGCTGAACCCGGCCAGCAGGGCGACCAGCGGCAGCAGTACCTGATCGGCGTCGGGACTCCGCACGCTCAGCCCGATTGAGATGCCGATGAAGAGCAGCAGCGGCAGTGTTGATGGCCAGAGGATGCTTAATACCCCCGGTACGGTGGCGACAAAGTTACGCTGCTGGGTTGCGGTGACGACCAGCAAGTAGCCTGCCGCAAAGAAGAGCAGTACCGTCACGAGCAGTTGAAATTCTACCCCGCGAAATTGACGTAACCGCTGGAACCACATTATTTTTCTAGCTCTTCCCGTACGTTGGCGGCTTGGGAGGCTACGAGGCGAAAGCGCCGCGCACTGTCTTTGTCACCACGTCCCTCAGCGGCGCGCATAAGCATCCCGGCGGCGTACTGGATCTGCCGTAGCTCCTCACGTCGTCCCTCTAGTCGCCCCTGTGCGATCTCGCGCTCCATGTGTTCAATGATCTGGTCAATGCTGAGCATGATTCCTCCTCTTTCGTGTAGGTGTATCTCCTTATTTCGGCATTGTACCATTTGGCATGGTTTCAGAGTGGCCCATTTTACTTTACACTCTTGACACGCACTACCCCCCTAGCCCCCCGCAAGCGGGGGGCTAGGGGGGGGAACTGTAAAGTATCTGCGAACCATGTCTTTGGCGCAGTACGTCGCTTGCGTACGAAATGTTCACCATACGTGAAACTATGTTCCCGCCCACTGCTCACAGGCGCGGTAGGATGGATGCCTATCTCTAATCGAGGTTGGTAACAATGAGTACACATACGGTTTCACAGGATACCTCACAAACTGGCTGGGGCGAGGTGTATCAGGTGTCGGTTGCCGACGCTTACGCTGCCCTTGGTACGAGTGCGGGCGGTCTCTCCTCAGATGAGGCCGCCGCACGGCTTGGTCGCTACGGGCCGAATATGCTTCAGGCGCAGCCCGGCAAGCCGCTGTATCGAATTCTCCTCGAAAATTTTACGCACCTGATGGCGCTGCTGCTCTGGGCCGGTGGATTGATTGGCTTTCTGGCGCAGATGCCTCAGATTGGCATTGCGATCTGGGCGGTCAATCTGATCAATGGGCTGTTTAGTTTCTGGCAGGAATATCGGGCTGGACGTGCTGCCGCCGCGCTGCGGGCGCTCCTCCCCGCCCGTGCGCGTGTACTGCGCGACGGTATTGTTCAGGAGGTCGCCCGCGAGCAGGTTGTCCCCGGTGACCTGCTTGTTCTCGCTGAGGGTGATCTGGTGGCGGCTGATGGTCGGTTGGTTGAGGCGGCTGAATTGCGTGTTGACCAATCTACTCTTACGGGCGAGTCGCGGCCTGTGCCGAAGCGCTGCGAGGCGTATGTGACCGATACGGTTGAGCGGGCCGCGCTGCCGAATGTGGTCTTTGCGGGCACGATGATTGTTGCGGGTACCGCGAAGGCGCTTGTCTTTGCCACAGGGGCGTACAGCGCCTTCGGCGTGATCGCGCATCTGACCGAGACCATCACGGAATCGCCTAGTCCACTCCAGCAGGAGTTGGGTCGAGTCACGCAGGTTGTCACAATGATGGCGGTCAGTGTCGGGGTTATCTTCTTTGCGCTTTCGGTGGGGGTGGCCGGGGTACACGTTGCCGATAGCCTGATCTTCGCAATGGGCATGATCGTCGCCTTTGTTCCCGAGGGTTTGCTGCCTACCGTCACTTTGGCTTTGGCCATTGGTGTGCAGCGCATGGCCAAGCGTAACGCCCTGGTCAAACGTCTGTCTGCGGTCGAGACTCTTGGCTGCACGGAGGTGATCTGCACCGACAAGACCGGCACTCTGACTCAGAACGCGATGACGGTTCGCCACATGTGGGCGGGCGGGCGTCGGTTTGAGGTTCAAGGTGGCGGTTATACGCCAGAGGGCGCGATTTTGGATGCGGGCCAGCCAATTCATCCTGCGCCAGATAGCGATCTGAGTCTGTTGCTGCGTGCTGCGGCCCTGTGTAACGATGCGCGGCTGATTGCACCGACTGACGGGCCAACCTGGACGATTCTGGGCGACCCGACCGAGGCAGCGCTCTTGGTGGTCGCACGCAAAGGTGGGCTTGAACTGGCTACAGAGGTTACGTCATCGCCGCGCATCCACGAGTTTCCCTTTGAGTCGCGCCGTAAGCTGATGAGTACGCTGCACCGTGCGAAGGCGATGGTCTCATATGTGAAGGGTGCGCCAAACGAGATTTTGGTGCGCTGTGTGGGCGTGCGCGTGAATGGCGCGGTGCTGCCACTCGATGAGGCGCTGCGGGCCACAATCAGCGCAGAGAAGGATTCTTTTGCCAGCGACGGGCTGCGTGTCCTCGGTGTGGCGATGCGGGAATTGCCCGAGCGGAGCGACATCAGCAGCGCTGACGCGGTTGAGCGCGATCTGATCTTCCTGGGCCTCGCGGCTATGTACGATCCGCCCCGGCCTGAAGTGGAAACGGCGGTTGCGCAGTGCCACCGTGCCGGTATCCGCATCATCATGATCACCGGCGACGACGGACTCACTGCCGAGAGTATTGCGCGGCGGCTGAAGATCGTGGAAAGTCGCAGCCCGCGCCTGATCAGCGGATCTGAACTTGAGACACTCGATGATGCGGCGCTTGAGGCGGCACTGACGCAGGAAGTGATCTTTGCACGGGCGGCCCCCGAACAGAAGCTGCGTATCGTTACCGCGCTCCAGCGACTCGATAAGGTTGTGGCCGTCACGGGTGATGGGGTGAATGATGCACCGGCGCTCAAACAGGCCGATATCGGTGTGGCTATGGGCCTTTCGGGCACGGATGTTGCCCGCGAGTCCGCCGACATGATCCTGACCGACGACAATTTTGCCACGATTGTCCACGCGATTGAGGAAGGCCGCGCCGTCTACGCGAACATCCGCAAGTTCGTCACCTACATCTTTACCAGTAATGTCCCCGAGGCCATCCCGTTTGTCTTCTTCGCCCTGAGCGGCGGGCGGATTCCGCTGGCGCTCACGGTGATGCAGGTACTGGCCATCGATCTGGGCACCGATATGATCCCCGCCCTCGCCCTTGGTGCCGAACCCGCCGAGGCGGGCCTGATGAACCGACCGCCGCGCCGCAGGACGGATCACATCATTAACGGCGGGTTGCTGATCCGCGCTCTGCTCTTCCTCGGCATGATTCAGGGTGGCCTGTCAATGCTGGCCTTCTACGCCTACTACTGGGCCAACGGCTACGCCGGTCAATGGATTGACCTGCCGGGCGATGGCCCGCTCTACCAGACCGCCACCACCATTACGCTCGCGGTGATCGTGGCAACCCAGATCGGCAACTTATTTGCCCAGCGCACCGAGCGCGCCTCGATCATCTCAGTTGATCTCTTCGCCAATCGGCTGGTGTGGCTCGGCATTGGCACAGAGTTGCTCCTGATCGTGGCACTGGTCTACCTTCCCTGGTTGCAGTGGGTCTTCGGCACCGCACCATTCCCGGCGGCGACGTGGCTCCTGCTCCTGGCATGCACCCCCGCATTGCTGATAGGCGACGAACTGCGCAAGGCCGTACTGCGGGCGCGGGAGCGCGGTCGTACAGGTTCGACACGTTAGACAAGATTTCAGATTGCAGATTTTAGATTGCAGATTTGCCGCAACAGGACGCGATGCATGCGCCCAAACTATCAAGTTAGTTTGAAGCATGCATTAGGAGGCAGTGATGCGTATCATCATCTTAGGCTGTGGACGAATTGGCGCGGGCCTTATGCATCACCTGAGCATGCACGGCCACACGATTACGGCGGTTGACCCCGATCCCAGGGCCGCCGCCCGGATTGCGCCAACCTTCCGGGGGCGCATGATTGTGGGTGATGTTCTTGATCGCCAGGTTCTGCTCGACGCGCAGATCGAGCAGAGCGACGCTTTGGCCGCCGTCACGGCAAATGATGACGTGAACGTGGTTGTGGCCCGGCTGGCCCGTCAGGTCTTCCACGTTCCACGGGTGACAGCGCGAGTCTACAACCCGCGAACCGCCGAGATCTATCATCGCCTCGGCATCCAGACAGTTTCCAGTACGGCATGGGGCATCAACCGGATCGCCGAATTGCTGAGCTACTCGGAGCTGGAGCCGGTGGCTAACCTGGGCGGGGACGCTGAAATTGTGGCCGCGAGCGCACCCGCATTGCTTGTGGGGCGTCCGGTAAGCACACTTGCGACTCTTGGCGAAGTACAGGTGGTGACGATCAACCGGGGCGGCAGGACGTTTCTCCCCCAGCCGGGGACAATGATCGAAGCGGGCGATCTGCTCTATCTGGTGGTGCTTGCGGGCGCAAAGGATCGTCTCGCCGCGCTCCTGCGCTCGTAAGGGAGCTTTGGTATACCCTTGTAAAATACCCAATCGTGTGCTATACTACGCGATATGAGTATATACGCGGTGCGTCAATGTGCGGAACGGATCGACGTATCCGTGAAGACATTACAGCGATGGGATCGTGAGGGGAGACTCACCCCTCCAACGAACACCAGGGAATAGGCGAAGGACGCACTCGTCCATGATCCGAGCGCACACAATCCGCCTGAACCCAACGCCTGAACAAGAGAACCTGTTCCGACAGGCCGCAGGGACAGCACGATTTTGCTACAACTGGGGCTTGCGGGTCATCAAGGACGCACTCAATCAGGGTGTGACGGTTCCAACGCATCGTGCGCTGCGTGACGCCTTCAAGCAGATACGGGCAGTGGAGTACCCCTGGACATTCACCGTCGGCAAGTCGGCTATCGACGGCGCGTTCGTCAACCTGGGGCGGGCCGTCAAGAACTTCCTCGACAGCCGCAGCGGGCGGCGCAAAGGCAAACGGATTGGCTTTCCCGCCTTCAAATCGCGGCGGCGCGGGTACGGGTCGTTCTACGTCGCCAATGACCGGCTCACGGTGGACGGTCATACGCTGACCGTACAGAAGGTGGGTGCGCTGAACATGACGGAGCCGCTGCGCTTCGTGGGGAAGATCCTCGGCGCAACGATTCGGTATCAGGCTGGGTGGTGGTGGATCAGCATCCAGGTAGAGGTAGACCACACGCCGCCAACCCACACCGGTCCGGCCATTGGGGTTGATCTGAGGATCAAGTCACTGGCGGTGACGAGCGAGGGTGAGGTGTTTGAGAACCAAAAATACCTCAAGCGTGCGCTTCGCACCGTCAAACGGCTGCAACGGTCGGTCAGCCGCAAGGTGAAGGGTAGTGCGAACCGCCAGAAGGCGATCCTGAAGTTGGCAAAGGCGCATTTCCGGGTGGCCTGTCAGCGCAAAGACGTACTCCACAAGCTCACCACCGCGCTGGTGCAGCAGGCATCGCTGGTGGGGATTGAAGATCTCCACGTGGCCGGGATGCTGAAAAATCATCGGCTGGCGCAAGCTATCGCGGATGGTGCGTGGGCAGAACTGCGCCGCCAACTGGAGTACAAGGCTTCCGCCTTCGGGAGCCGTGTGGTGGCGATAGGCCGCTTCGTGGCATCAAGTAAAACCTGCAACCAGTGTGGGCATGTCAACGATGACGTGACACTCGTGATGCGTGAGTGGGATTGCCCCAACCCGATGTGTCGTGTCCATCTTGACCGTGACCTGAACGCGGCACGCAATATCCGTGATGAAGCACTCCGGCTTGCCCGTGCCTAACTGGCCGTCTCGGTAGTGGCTACGTCGAGACGTAAAATCGGCCTGTGGACTGGCGGTAAGACCATCCTCGGATGGCACGCTGGGATGAAGCAGGAATTTCTAGCGCGTACTTTCGGGTACGTAGAAAGTAGCAGGCTCTATGCACATGCTCATTATTGGCGGCGGTCTGGTAGGTTCCTACCTCGCCGGTCTGCTTCAGTCCGACGGCCATAGCGTCACCGTGATCGAGGCTCGTGAGGCTGCCAAAGATCTCGTCCAACGTACCGCGCCGGGTACCGGCTTTATCTTGGGTAACGGTACCGATCCGTTCGTGCTGGAGTCAGCGGGCGTACGCACCGCAGATGTCGTTGCCGCTGTGACGGGGGCAGACGAGACCAACCTCGTGATCACTAGCCTGGCACGATTCGCCTTCAACGTGCCGCGTACCGTCGCCCGCGTCAACAACCCTCACCATACCTGGATGTTCACGCCGGTGATGGGCGTTGATGTGGCGCTGAACCAGGCGGATGTGATGGCGCACCTGATCGCTCAGGTTGTGGAGCGGCAGGGTTAGATTTAGGAGCCTCGATGGATATTAAGCAACTCACCACTGTAATCAACACGTTTGTCACCGACAAGGGATGGTACGCTGAAACCAGCACCTACCCACAAACCCCGCGCAACATTGCGATCTCCGTCGCGGTCGAGGCCGCCGAGATCCTGGAACACTTTCAGTTTGCCGATGCGCCGAAAGATAGCGCCGCCCTCGCCGGTGAACTCGCCGATGTGGCGAACTACCTCTTCCAGCTTGCCTACCTACTTGATATTGATCTGGAGCAGGCGATCCTTGATAAGCTGAAGGTGAACTACAATCGCACCTGGGAGTGAGGAGAATTCTGTGCAACGTGTAACTAGCGTGTAACTCTTAACGGATATACTACCGGCATCGTCCTGTGCAATACCTGGGCAGCGCCTCTTATCTCAGCCGAACGTCAGTGGAGACCCTCGGCTCTCCGAGTCTCTGATTGATTCCTGGCCGAATCGTGCGGTCTGCCACCTCGTTGTGTGTACCTCAAAAGATCGTGAAAGGATCGTTAGTATGTCTCGCGAGCAGCAGATCGCTCAGATCGCCGAGAGCTGGAATAGTCCGCGTTGGAATGGGATTGACCGTCCCTATAGCCCCGAGGATGTGTATCGTCTGCGTGGGTCGGTGCTGATCGAACAGACCCTGGCCCTCCGGGGCGCGGATCGTCTCTGGCACCTGCTTAACACTGAGCCGTTTGTGCCGACGCTGGGTGCCCTCACCGGCAACCAGGCTGTGCAGCAGGTGAAGGCCGGACTCAAGGCGATCTACCTGTCGGGCTGGCAGGTGGCCGCCGATGCCAATCTCTCCGGGCAGATGTATCCCGACCAGAGCCTCTATCCGGCCAATAGCGTGCCGATGGTGGTCAAGCGGATCAATCAGGCTTTCCAGCGCGCCGACCAGATCCAGCACGCTGAAGGCAGCGGCGATACCTACTGGTACGCGCCGATCATCGCCGACGGTGAGGCGGGATTCGGTGGCCCGCTGAATGTTTTTGAGATGACCAAGGCGATGATCGAGGCCGGTGCCGCTGGTGTCCACTTTGAAGATCAGTTGGCCTCTGAGAAGAAGTGCGGCCATATGGGCGGTAAGGTTCTCCTGCCCACGCAGCAGGCTGTGCGCAACCTGATCTCGGCGCGCCTCGCTTCCGATGTTCTCGGCGTGCCTACCCTGATCATCGCCCGCACTGATGCCAATGCGGCTAACCTGATCACGAGCGATGTGGATGAGCGCGACCATCCCTTCCTCACGGGCCAGCGTTCGCCCGAGGGCTTCTACTACGTGAACCAGGGTCTGGAGCAGGCCATCTCGCGTGGCGTCTCTTACGCCCAGTACGCCGATATGGTTTGGTGCGAGACGGCTGAGCCGAGCCTGGAGGAAGCCCAGCGCTTCGCTGACGCGATCCACGCCAAGTACCCCGGCAAGCTGCTGGCCTATAACTGCTCGCCCTCGTTCAACTGGAAGAAGAAGCTCAGTGACGCCGACATCGCCCGCTTCCAGCGCGCCATCGGCGAGATGGGCTACAAGTTCCAGTTCGTCACCCTGGCCGGCTTCCACGCGCTGAACTTTAGCATGTTCCAGTTGGCTCACGGCTACAAGGATCGCGGTATGGCCGCCTACTCCGAGCTTCAGCAGGCCGAGTTTGCCGCCGAGGTTGATGGCTACACCGCCACTAAGCACCAGCGCGAGGTTGGCACCGGCTACTTCGATGAGGTCTCGATGGTGATCTCCGGCGGCACCAGCTCGACGACGGCGCTGGCTGGCTCGACCGAGGCAGAGCAGTTTCACTAATCTGAGAAGGATACGATCAATGACTGATCTGAATCTGCCCGCTGGCGTCACGATTACCGGGGCGATCAGCCCCGCCTTCGCCGAGATCCTGACCCCTGAGGCAGTCGCGCTCGTCGCATTGCTGCACCGCCGCTTTAACGGGCGACGTCTTGAATTGCTCGCTCGTCGCCAGGAACGTCAGGCCCGGCTTGATGCCGGTACGCTGCCCGATTTTCTCCCCGAGACCGCTGATGTCCGCGCTGGTGACTGGACAATCGCGCCCTTCCCGGCGCAGTTGAACGACCGCCGCACCGAGATCACCGGCCCGGTTGATCGGAAGATGATCATCAACGCCCTGAACTCGGGGGCTAAGGTGTTCATGGCCGACTTTGAGGACTCGAACACACCGACCTGGGAGAATACGATCCAGGGCCAGATCAACCTGCGCGATGCACTGACCCGCACGATTAGCTATACGTCGCCCGAGGGTAAGCAGTACGCTCTCAAGGATGATCCGGCGGTACTCTTTGTGCGCGCCCGTGGCTGGCACCTCAACGAGAAACACGTGCTGGTGGATGGCGAGGTGGTCTCGGGCGGAATCTTCGACTTCGCCCTGTATCTGTTCCATAATGCGCGGCAGGCGCTCAGCATTCAGGGTGGCCCCTACTTCTATCTGCCGAAGCTGGAGAGTCACCTGGAAGCTCGGCTTTGGAATGAGATCTTCGTGGCCGCCGAGGAGTCCTTG
>CAIXLU010000573.1 GCA_903920315.1 uncultured Oscillochloris sp. | reverse complement strand
GGGAACCAATGCGTTGTTCCCCTCCGCTTGCGGGGGGGCGAGGGGGGGTGATCTAAACAACAACTGTTGTACCAGTAGATCTGAATATGTAAGCATGAGGATAAAGTTTTATGAGTGGACCAACAACATTACTTATTGTTGATGACCAGTTGCGGGGCCGTGAGGTTCTGGCAAGTGTGTTAGCACCCGAGGGCTACCGGCTCATCTTTGCGGGTAATGGTTTCGAAGCCATCAATGCGGCCCAGAAGGTCATTCCCGATTTGGTGCTGCTTGATGTGATGATGCCCGATATGGACGGGTTCGAGGTCTGTCGTCGCCTCCGGGCCGATCCTGAGCTTGCGCTGGTGCCGATTTTCCTTGTGACAGCTCTCGATGACCAGGCATCGCTCTTGCGGGGCATTGACGCGGGTGCCGACGACTTTGTGACGAAGCCCTTCAACCGCGCTGAACTGCGCGCGCGTGTCCGTACCATCACGCGACTCAATCGCTTTCGGACGCTGCTTGATGAGCGCGAGCAGGCAGCCGCAGACGTGATGAGAGCCTACGACGCCACTCTGGAGGGCTGGTCGCGGGCGTTGGATCTGCGCGACCACGAGACCGAGGGCCACTCGCGCCGTGTGACGGAGATGACGGTACGCCTTGCGCGGGCCATGAATATTGAGGAATCTCAGATCGAACACATTCGCCGTGGAGCCCTGCTCCACGACATCGGCAAGATGGGCGTCCCAGACGCGATTCTGCTCAAGCCTGGGCCTCTGAACGATGAGGAATGGGTGATTATGCGCCGCCATCCCACCATGGCCTACGAACTGCTTCTGCCCATTACCTACCTCCACGATGCGCTTGACATTCCCTGGTGTCACCACGAAAAGTGGGACGGTACCGGCTACCCGTGTGGACTTGTCGGTGAGGAGATCCCGCTTGCGGCGCGTATATTCGCCATTGTTGATGTCTGGGATGCGCTGAGCAACGACCGTCCCTACCGCAAGGCATGGCAGCCTGATGCCATTTACCACCACCTCGTCTCCCTGACGGGTACACATTTTGATCCTGCCGTAACGGAAGCGTTTCTGCACGTACTTAATGCGGAAAGTGTTGGACACGCACTATGACAGAAGACTCGCTCTTCACCGGGGACGGCGCGAGCCGACAATCCATCTTGTATGATGTGTTGCGGCAACTCACCCGTGAGCTTGACCCCGATGTGATCATCCAGAAAGCCGTCTCCGCGATTGTGCAACTCAACCACTGGCACAGCGTGGGTATTTCGTTGCCGAGCGCCGATGGTTTGTTCTGGCAGACACGCGCTGAAGATCGTATGACACCCGGCGAGGTGGGAGTGAATCATCCGATTCACGCGGGGGTGATTGGGCGCGCCTATCGCACCGGAGAGATCCAACTCGTTCCCGATGTGCGGGCCGACCCGGACTTTTTTCTGGGCGAGAACGTGGAGAATATCGGCAGCGAGATGGCCATCCCGATTATTTTTGATCACCAGACACTCGGGGTGATGAACCTGGAAAGCACTCAGCGCGAGAATTTCGACCAGAAGGATATCGCGTTCGCCCAATCAATCGCGGCAATTATTGCGATTGCACTCACAAATGCCCAGCGCTTTGCCGCATTGCAACAAGAAGTGCGGGTGCGAACGCAGAGCGAGGCCCGCTTCGCCACGATCTTCCAGCATAGCCCGCTCAGCATTGTTATCACCCGTCAGCGCGATGACATGATGCGCGAAGTGAATCCCGCGTGGCTTGAACTGTTGGGCTACGCCCGCGAAGAGGTGATCGGGCATACTGCGCTGGAGTTGGGTATTTGGGCCAACCCGCATGATCGGCAGCGTGTGGTTGAGATGCTGCACGACCGTGGCCGTGTGGCTAATGTTGAAACCGTTATCTGTCAGAAGTCGGGGCAGAAATTGCATGTGCTGCTCTCTGCTGAACAAACAGTTATTGACAACGACATCTGTATGCTCTTCCAGGTGACCGACATCACCGCACGTAAGCGTGCCGAGCATGAATTAGAATCGTTGACCCAGACACTTGAAGTGCAGGTGGAGCAGCGCACGGCAGAACTGGAATACGCCCTGAAAACAAAAGGCGAGTTTATGGCGAACATGAGCCATGAACTGCGCACGCCGCTCAACGCCATCCTGGCCCTCAGCGAGATTCTGCGGGAGGAAGTGCGTGGCTCGCTCAACGCGAGTCAGCAGGAAGCCATTCAGCATATTGAGGATAGTGGACATCACTTGCTTGCCCTGATCAACGATGTTCTCAATTTCTCCAAGGCGGAAGCCGGACAGATGGATCTCCAGATCGAAAATATCTCGGTTGCGGATGTCTGCCAGGAGAGCCTACAGTTTGTTAAAGAGATCGCGATCAAGAAACGGCTGCGGCTCTCTTTTCGAATCAATGATATGGACACGACGATGCAGGCCGACTCAAAGCGCCTGAAGCAGATTCTGGTGAACCTGCTGAGCAACGCCGTCAAGTTTACTCCGTCTGGGGGCAAAATTAGCCTGGAAGTAGCAGTAGAGTCCGAGGTCAATATTGTCCGTTTCGCGGTGCGCGATACGGGGATCGGCATTTCGCCTGAAGACAAGGCCCGCCTATTTCAGCCATTCACGCAGATCGACTCGCGCCTGAACCGCCAGCATGAAGGCACCGGGCTCGGGCTGGCGATTGTACACCGTCTGGTTGATCTGCACGGTGGCAGTGTCACGTTCGAGAGCGATGTCGGGCAGGGCAGTTGCTTTATGATTACTCTCCCGTATCACTCGGTTGCGCCCATACATGCACCTGCCCCACGCATGATCTCAGATGATCAGCAACCCCAGACGGCAGGAACACATCCTCAACCAGCGCCCACGGGTACGCGGATCTTGCTGGCCGAAGATAACTTGATCAACCAAAGGGTTATTCATACCTACCTCCAGGCAGCAGGCTATCGCGTGGTAAACGCCCGCACGGGTCGTGAAGCGATTAGTCAAGCTGTGATGATTCATCCCGATCTCATTTTGATGGATATCCAGATGCCGGATATGGATGGCCTAGAGGCTACCCAGCATCTGCGGGCCATGCCTGAGTTCAAGGAGACACCAATTATTGCAATGACCGCATTGTCCATGTCCGACGACCGGGATCGCTGCATGGACGCTGGTGCGAGTGCGTACCTGTCGAAGCCGGTTAGCCTGAAAGATCTCGTGGAAACGATCCAGAGATTTGTAAAAAATGAACATGCTGAATAAAAAAGAACAGCGATCATTAGCGATTCTTGGATTTTTGTTCATGTTGCTGGCGCTCGGTATTATCGTCAGCGACTACTTCGCTTATAACCGTCTCGTGATGATCTTCAGCGCACTTATCGCTGTCGTCGGCGTCAGAATAGCGTCGCTTTGGCGGCGGAATACCCGTGTTTATGACATTCAGCAAGAGGATTCACTAGAGGCACTGCGCGTCAGTGAGGCCCGGTTTCATCGGATGTTTGAGCATCATGGCGCGATTATGTTGCTGATTGAGCCGCAAACGGGCGTGATCTTCGATGCCAATCAATCCGCTGTCACCTTCTATGGCTATCCCAAATCTACTCTTTGCCGCATGAATATCAACCACATTAATATGTTGTCGCCAGAACAGGTAGCAACAGAGTACAAAAAAGCCCTGCATGAAGAGCGAAATTATTTTATATTCCCGCATAAATTAGCAGACGGCACAGAGCGGATTGTGGAAGTCTATTCGTCTCCTATTTCTGTCCAAGAAAAGAAGGTACTTTTTTCGATTATCCACGACATCACCGACCGTAAACACACCGAAGCGTTGGTGTACGCCCAGCGCGATCTGGCTCGCACCTTGAGTACCGTCACCTCAATTCAGGAGGTGCTGCCCCTGTGTCTTGAGATTGCGCTACAGGTCTCGGGCATGGATTCGGGCGGGATCTACATGCTCGACGCAGATGAACGGGTGCTTGAACTGCTCTATCATCGCGGGTTGAGCGCAGAATTTGTCCGGCGGACATCACCGTACCCCGCCGACTCGCCGAGCGCACGGGCGATGCTCTCGACCAAAACCCTCTATCTTGACGCCGCTCAGATACCGAACATCGCCTATTTGCACGACGAAGGGCTGCATTGCGCTGGCTCGATTGCCATTCACTATCAGGGCCGGAACATCGGCTGTCTCAATATCGCGTCACACTCGCTTGAATCGGTACCCACCTTTAGCCGCTACGCCCTCGAAATACTGGCCGCCGAGATCGGTAATGTGATCACATCCCTGCGCACGGAAGAAGCCCTGCGTAAGAGTACCCAGATCCTGTCCGAATCCCAGTTGATCGCTAATTTGTCCAGTTGGACGATTGATCTCCAGGCGGGAACCTTTACGGGCACGGTGACGATGTCGCCGCAGCTTGAGAGCGCCACGGGTGTCTATACCGCAGGCGATCTCTTCGCGATGGTCTATCCCGACGACCAGGAATACGTCCGGTCGTCGTGGGCGAAAGCCCTGCACGGCGCACCCTACAGTGTCGAGTACCGGATGCTCATGAACGGCGAGATACGCTGGGTCTATGTGAAAGCCAAGATGACATACGATCAGCAGCACAATCCGATCAGTGCCCTGGGGATTTCGCAGGATATTACCGAGCGGAAGCAGGCCGAAGCCGACTTGCACGAGAGCCAGTTGCGCTTGGAGTTGAGTGTGAAAAACGCAAACATGGGCCTGTGGGATTTCTACGTGCAGACGGGCAAAACGGTGTTCAATGATCCCTGGGCCGAGATCGTCGGCTATACCCTGGCAGAACTGGAACCCGTCAGCATCCAGACCTGGACAGATCTGTGTCATCCCGACGACCTCCAGATGTCCAATGCGTTGTTGCAGCGTCACTTTCGGCGCGAGACTGATTTCTACGAGTGCGAAACGCGGATGAAGCACAAGAATGGCACCTGGATCTGGGTGATTGATCAGGGCAAAGTTGTCGAGTGGGATGCCAACAACAACCCTGTGCGCATGGTCGGCACACACCTCGATATTACCGAGCGCAAGCGGGCTGAGCAGGAACTGCGAGATCTGAACCGTACATTGGAAGAGCGAGTCGATCAGCGCACAGCGGAAGTCCAGGATCTCTACGAGAACGCCCCGAGCGGCTATCACTCGCTGGATGCGAACGGCAAGCTGAGCAGGGTCAACCAGACCGAGTTGATATGGCTTGGGTACTCCCGCGATGAGATGATCGGTCGTCCGTTCACCGATTTTATTACGGCGCGTGGCCGCAGCGTATTCGAGCAAAACTACCCGCTCTTTATGCAGCGCGGCTGGGTACGCAACCTGGAGTATGAGCTTATTCGCAAGGATGGGACAATCCTCGATGTCCTGCTCGACGCAACGGCGATCTATGATGCGCAGGGCACGTATGTGATGAGCCGCTCCACGATCTTCGATAATACCGAGCGTAAAAAAGCGGAACTGGCCCTGCGCGAGAGCGAGGAGCAGAACCGCCTGCTCTTTGAAGAATCACCGGATGCGATTGTCTTATTCGACGATAACAGGAAGATGAAGCGCCTCAACCGCGCCTTTGAAACGCTCACCGGCTATACCGCCGAGCAGCTTGCGGGGAAGAGTCTTGAGGAGTTAGGGCTAGTCTCTCATGAGCAGACAATCGCATTGAGTGAACAAGTCCTTCAACATATTCGCACAAACAATCGGTTTGCCACCGTTGAATTACAGCTTAGGCACGCCGGTGGCGATCTTTACGATGTAGGGGTGCGGATATTTGGGCTTACTCTGCGGGGTCAACAGCATTACCTCGCCGCCATGCACGACATCACAACCGAGAAAAAGGCCGAAGAAACCCTGCTTCGTGCCAACTCCGAGTTTGCCCAGGCAGCTCGAACCAAGGATGAATTTCTGGCCAACATGAGTCACGAACTGCGCACACCGCTCAATGCGATCCTGGCCCTTAGCGAGAGTATGCTTGAAGAAGTTCAAGGCCCGCTCAATCCCTCCCAGCGGGATTATTTATGCCAAGTTAACGAGAGCGGCTCTCATTTGCTCACGCTGATCAACGATATTCTCGACCTCTCGAAAGTAGAAGCAGGACGCCTGGACATCCAGTTGGATATCGTCTCTGTTGCCGATATATGCCAAACCAGCATTGTTTTTGTTAAAGAAATCGCCTTCAAAAAATCGCTCCGGCTGGCCCTGCATCTGAACGACCAGATGGCCGAAATAGAGGTTGACCCGCGACGCATGAAGCAGATGCTGGTCAACTTGTTGAGCAACGCGGTGAAGTTCACCCCAGAGAAGGGCCAAGTGATCTTGGAGGTGGACGTTGACATGGAGGCGGGAACGGTCTGTTTTGCTGTCCAAGATAATGGCATCGGCATCGCGTCCGACGACATCACGAAGCTGTTCCAGCCCTTTAAGCAGCTTGATTCGAGCCTGAGCCGTCAGCACGAAGGGACAGGGCTGGGGCTGGCACTGGTGCGCAGTCTGGCCGAGTTGCATGGAGGCAGCGTCACGGTTGAGAGTCAGTTTGGTCAGGGCAGCCGCTTCACGATTATCCTGCCGTATCGTATCCAAGATCGGGAACCTGTGGCGACGACCGTGTCTTCGCACCGGATGGAGAGCGGCCACATCCACTCGGAACAACTGGTACCTGTGCCAACCGGCGCACGAATCCTGTTGGCTGAAGATAGCGAGGTCAACCTGCTGGCCCTGCGCGACTACCTGCTGAAAAAGGGCTACCGCGTGGAAGTTGCCCGCAACGGCATCGAAGCTCTTGAGCAGGCAACGGTGCTTTCGCTCGATCTTATTTTGATGGACATCCAGATGCCGATAATGGATGGACTGGAGGTCATCCGACGGCTGCGAACCATGCCCGAGTACGAGCGGACGCCGATTATTGCGCTGACCGCCCTGGCCATGGCAGGAGATCGGGAGCGGTGCCTGGCGGCCGGCGCGAACGAGTATATGTCCAAGCCCATCAGCTTGAAGGGGCTGGTGGACATGATTCAGCAGTTGTTGACGGTGTAGTTTGGCAATTATGAGGAAATTGACCCATGAATGACCGACTTTCCCGCCTGCGGGCGGTACTGGCTGAGCGCGGGTTGCCTGCCTTATTGGTCAGCGCGCCCGCCAATCGGCGCTATATCAGCGGGTTTAGCGGATCGAACGGTGCCCTGCTGATCACGGCGGAGGTCGCCCTGATCTTCACCGACGGGCGCTACGTTATTCAGGTTGGGCGAGAGGCACCCGACTTCAGCTTGCGCGAGATTATCATCCCTGACCGCCCCCTCTCCGAGTTGCTGATCGAGGCATCTGTCGAGCTAAACCTGCGCACAGTGGGCATTGAGGCCGCACACGTGAGTGTGGCCGAACACTACGCCCTCGCCAAGACCATGTTCGACTCGCCGGTCGAGCTTGATCCGGTGGAGGGAATTGTCGAGTCCCTGCGCGAAGTGAAGGACGCCGATGAACTGGCCACCCTACGTAAAGCCATCGCGATCACCGACGCCGCGATTACGGC
>CAIXLU010000572.1 GCA_903920315.1 uncultured Oscillochloris sp. | reverse complement strand
GGTGTTATGGCATGGCGGGCACTTAGTAGCCGCCCCAACAGCATCCCGCAGTTGCTTGCAGGCGACACACAGATCTATGCCGCGATCACGCCGAACCTGAGCGATCTGCCGAACATTGATCGGCTGCGCAAGGCGTTCCCCGAGACCTTGGACTACCAGAATAGCACGGACACCAACAAGCAACTCATGGAACTCATGGGAGTTGATGTCAAGACCGACATTATGCCCTGGATCGGCACGGAGATGGCCGTGGCCGTGAGTGGTCTGCCCTTCAACACGCTGTTTGACCCGAACGGCGCGAGTGTTTCGGGCGATACAACCCAGATAGAAAAGGCCCAGGTCACGCTGGTTCTTACCTCGCGTGATGAGAAGGCAGCCCAGGCGTTTCTCGATAAGCAGCGCGCATACCGCGAGGGCAAGGGCCAGAAGTTTACGAGTAGTCAGGCCCAGGGTACAACGATCTATGCTCAGCAGGGCAGCGATCCCAGCCCCATTGTGGCCTTCGGTTTGGTGCGCGGCAATGTCATCTTTTCCACAAGTTCCGACCTGATCGCCGCCATCGCTACCCGCGACACCAACGGCAAAGATACCCTGGCGGTCAACCCGCGCTTCCAGCAGGTTCTCGCCGCACTTCCCGCCGGCCACCTGGGCTTCGTCTTCATTGATGGTGCGCCCCTCGCTAGCGCGATTAGCGCCAACAGCGACAAGTTCGTCGGTCAGCTTCAGGGTGCTACCGCCGACCGGCTGCGTGAGCAGATCAAGAGTGCCGCCGCCCTCCAGGGCATCGGCCTCTCGATTAGTGTTCTTGCCGACGGGGTGGCATTTGACGCCCTCGCTCAGGTTGACCGTGCCAAGCTGAGCCAGGCCAGTCTCGACCAGATCAAGGAACTGTCCGATCCGGTGAATGCTGATCGGGTGGGACGAATCGGCAGCGACGCCCTGTCCGCCCTGAGCTTCCGTCTGCCGGCCAGCCTAGGTGCGCAGATCCGTGAGGCCATTGACAGCACGCCCGATGCTAAGGCTCAGGTTGCCACAATGGAGCAGGAGTTTGGTATTGACCTGAATCGTGATCTGCTCAACTGGCTCCAGGGTGAAGGGACGATTGTGCTGACGCCGGGTGAGGAGATCCTTGGCTCACCCTCGCCCGTGACCGGCTACTTCGCGCTCAAGCCCAACGATAAGGCCGCCGCTCAGGATGGCATGAAGCGAATTGCGACCGCCATTGATAAGGCGGGAGGCGGCATGCTCTCCCTGCGCGAGGAGCAACTCGGCGGCGTAGCATGGCAGGTCTTCGGCCCCGGACAGCAGGTTGCGGTGGGCTACACCTTTATCGGTGACGATCTGGTGATCGGAGTTGGTCCGAAAACTCTAGCCGCAGTATCTGTCCCCGCCAAGGCTCCTCTGAGCGGTATTGCAGCGTACCAGGCCGGAATCAAGGCGGTGCCTGCGCCAAACGGTGGTCTGATCTATGTAAACCTGCCGAACATTCTCACCCTGGCCAAAAGTCTGGATGCGTTCAGCGACCCGACGGTGGAGGATCGGCTCAAGCCGTTTAAGGCGATCACCGCCGCCGGTGCCCCTGGCATTGACGACAAGGGTGTCTCCCGTGGTCGCCTTTACTTCGTGATCAGCGGCGAGTGATTTTTTTCGAGGGGAAGGTGGCGAATTCGCCACCTTCCCCTCGAAAGCTATGATTCTGTATGACAACTGCCATACCGCTTGAGGATCTTCTCGATCACGCCATCACGGCCCGTGCCGAACTGCTCGATGAGCAGCACCGGGGTGCGCTGCGGCTCTTTACGGGCTTTGCCGAGGGCTGCCCGCAGGTGGTGATTGACGTATACGCTACGACCGCTGTGCTGCATAACTACGCGAATCCGCCCGCCGAGGGGCTGCCGTTAGTTGAGCGGGCGCTACGTGTTATTCAGACGCGATTGCCCTGGATTAGTGCGTGCGTGCTGAAGACGCGCCACGCCACCACGCCCGAGAGCCAGAACGGTGCCCTGATCGCGGGCGAGCGTCCGGCCCGCCGCATCCGCGAACACGGTGTCTGGTATGCCGTAGACCTGACGATGAACCGCGACGCCAGTTTCTACCTGGACACACGCGGTCTGCGGGCATGGCTGATCGCGCAGATGCGCGGCATGTCGGTGCTGAACACCTTCGCCTACACCGGCAGCCTGGGGGTGGCTGCCCTGGCTGGTGGAGCCAGCCGGGTGGTGCAGCTTGATCTGAACCGACGCTTTTTGAACATGGCGAAGGACTCGTACACGCTCAACGGAATGCCGATCACGAAGGCCGATATGCTCTCTGGCGACTTCTGGCCGCTGGTGAGCCGTTTGAAGCGGGTGGGCGAACGCTTCGACTGCGTGATTCTCGACCCGCCAATGTTTGCGGCTACCGAGAACGGCGTTGTCGATCTGGCCAACAATTATGCGCGCCTGATCAACAAACTACGCCCGCTAGTGACCAATGGCGGGCGGATTGTGGCGATCAACAACGCCCTCTTCCTTAGCGGCGCGGCGTACATGGAGATTCTGGATACGGTGTGCCAGGATGGCTACGTGCGGCTGGCTGAGCGCGTTGATGTGCCGGAAGATTGCACGGGCTACACGCATACCCGCCTCGGCGCGCCAATCAGCGATCCAGCCCCCTTCAACCACGCCACCAAGATTGCGGTTCTTGAGATACGACATAAAGAGGGTTAAAAATGCCAGCGTAGCTGGCATTTTTAACCCTCTTTATGATCGTGAGGTGTATCGCTACTGCCGAGTAATCGCCGCGCCGCCGCGCAGCACGTATTTCTGGATCTTGCCGGTGGCCGTCTTCGGCAGTTCGTCCACAAAACTGACCCACTGCGGTGTCTTGAAGTGGGCTAGGTGGTCGCGCACAAACTGTTTCATCTCGGCCTCACTGGATGCGGCTCCGGCTTTCAGCACCACAAAGGCGTGCGGAGCCTCGCCCCAGCGCTCGTGGGCCATGCCCACCACCGCAACCTCCTGCACCGCCGGATGGCGCAGCAGGACACCCTCAATCTCCACCGACGAGATATTCTCGCCCCCGCTGATGATCACGTCCTTGAAGCGATCACGGATCTCGACATAGCCATCGGGATGGACAACGCCCGCGTCGCCGGTATAAAACCAGCCCTTGCGAATCGCCCGCGCCGTGGACTCGGGATCGTTGAAGTAGCCCTTCATCACCACATTGCCGCGCACCGTCAATTCACCAAGGGTCATGCCGTCATGAGGCACCTCCTGGCCCTCGGGGTCAACCACACGCAGTTCACCGGAGGCCACCAACTCTACGCCCTGGCGAGCCTTGAGTACGGCGTGGGCTTCCAATGGCAGGTTGTCGTGTTCGGGAAGCGGTTCGCAGATCGTAATAAACGGCGATGTCTCGGTGAGGCCATAGACATGGGTAATCTCCCAGCCCAACTCACCCTCAACCCGCTCAATCGTGGCGGCGGCGGGTGGCGCACCGGCGGTAAAGAGGCGCACCCCGCGTGGCGGCGTCCCGCGCACCTCGGGCGAGGCACTGGCGACCGCAATCAGGACGGTGGGCGCGGCGCAGAACATCGTCACCCGCTCATCAGTGATCAACTGAAAGATCGCACGTGGCTCAACTTTACGCAGACAGATGTGGGCCATGCCACGGGCGGTAACAATCCAGACAAAAGTCCAGCCGTTGGCGTGGAACATCGGCAGCGTCCAGAGATAGCGATCCTGGGGGCCGAGATGGTGGTGGGCCAGGGTGTTGAGTACATTCAGGGCGGCATTGCGATGTGTGATCATCACACCCTTGGGCCGGGCGGTTGTGCCGCTGGTGTAGTTAATCGCCAGCAGGTCGGTCTCGGCGATCTCCGCAGCCTGGAAGGTCGGTGAACTGGCGGCCAGGGTTGCCTCATAATCGAGCCATCCCGCCTTCTCACCCTCCAGGGCCACAAAGTGAGTCACGCCAGGGAGTTGGTCGCGGATACTATCAACAGCGTCGAGATAATCGCTGTGGGCACAGACGATGCGCGAGCCGCTATGGTTAATGATATAGGCGAAGTCATCGGGGATGAGCCGGTAGTTGATCGGGACAACGATGGCCCCAATCTGGGGTACCGCGTAGAAGGACTCAAGCAGGCTGTGGGTATTCGGCGCGATATAGGCCACTCGGTCGCCCTGGGCAACACCGAAAGACTGGAGTACAGCCGACCAGCGGTCGCAGCGGTCGAAAAACTGGGCGTAGGTGAGGCGGATGTCGCCATCAACCACCGCCTCACGGCGAGCGTAGAGACGACGGGCACGGCGAGCGAATTCCATCGGGGTCAGAGGAGTCTCCATCGATCAGGGCGCCTCCTTGCGCGGGGGTATTGGACAGCGCACTGTACAGCGGCTGTGCGGGTTCTCATCAGAACACAACATACGTGGATATTGTACAGCACAGTTAACTGTGCATTGCACGCACAATCGTCGTCAGAGACTCGGCATCGAGCCAGCCGTGGTTCGCGATCAGGTCGCCAATACGCCGCCACTGGCCTTGTTCGTAGTCGGACACCTGCTCCTCAAGCACCACCGCCAACTGCTCAGGGGTAATATACGCCTCACGTATCAGTTGCTCGCCGAGGAACTGCGGCGGCAGATTCGGTGTTTGCTCCATACGGTCGAGAGCTTGGAGCAGCAAGATCATGGCCAGCACGGTTGCGGGGATACGGTAGCGAGTGACGAGGGTGAACCCGAGCGGCGCGGGCTTCGCGCCATTGTAGCCCTGAGATTCCTGGATGGCCGAGATCAAATCGTGAGCTGAGAGGTAGCCCTGATAGACAAGGTAGTCGCCCAGGCGATAGGGAGGATGACCTTTTGGCTCAGCACCGGGCGCATGCGCTGGCGGGTAGCGGCTCACCGTCTCGTAGAACAAATCGAGAATCGCAACTCGAAGCTTTTCGTAAGGTGTCTCTGGCATATGCACTCCCTCTGCCCCTACATCTGCACCTTAAACGTCAGTGTCCCTAGGCGCAGTTCATCCCCGGCACGTACGGGTTTGGGCTGGCGCGGCGGCACGCGAGTAGCGTTAAGGAATGTGCCGTTGGTACTATCGAGATCCTCGATAAGGATTTGTCCGCCCTGCAAGAAAACACGGGCGTGACGCCGACCGACTCCGCGCTCCAACGCCCCGTGGCTGGTGAGATCAATGTCAGGAAAGACATTGCTCACTGGATCTGAGCGGCCAATTATGGCCTCGCCGGATGTGGGGAGGGCTAGGGCCGCGCCGGCGGGCTGGATGACCAAGCTGATTCCGGCGAGATTGGGGCGTCCCGGCGCGGGCGGGGTGACAATCGGCGGGGTGACAATCGGTGGAGTGACAATTGGTACAACGGGAGAGGCCACCGGCTGCGGCGAGGGGTAGCTAGGCTGCGGCGAGACGCCGCCGTAGGGCAGGCTGGGTGCCCCCACAGGCGCAGCAACCGGCCCGCTCAGCAACGATGCGCCACATGTATCGCAGAACGCCTCACCGGGAATTACTGCAGTACCACATTGCGGGCAGACACTCGGGCCGGCGGAAATGGTCATGCCGGTAACTGCCAAGGCAAGGCTGGGTTTTGGGGCCGCAGCAGGCGCGATCGGCACCTCAATCAGATGCGCGCCGCACTGATCGCAGAAACGGGCTGCTGCCGGGTTATCTACGCCACACTGGGGACAAAAAGACATGGTGAGAGGCACCCTTTCGTTATTGGCGATAGTACGGTATAGCCGCGTCGTTCTCTCGATCAATTATACGGCAGAACGCAGGAGAGCAGAAGTAACGCCGTCACGTTTCGGTGATCATCTCTGATGCAAAGGCGTGCCCCACCAAGAAATGGCGATCCCCTACCGTGGCCACATCAGCGATCAGGTAGCGGCCCGGCGTGAAGCCAACGACATTGGCGAGAAGAGTGTCGGTGGTGGTACGCCAGGCGACAGCGGTGTCCAGATCATCGCGCTGGAGGGCCGTCCAGTCGGCGGGGATCTCAACCGCGATGTGGGGCGCGCCCTGCGGATCTGTGAGGATCTGGGTGCCGTTGTTAAGGATGATACAGCCAGGAAAGCGGTTGAGTCCTCGATCACGGTGTGGGTTGTCGGCGAAACCGGCGCGACCCCAGGCGGTGGAGAGCAGCCAGGTGATGCCGAATCGCGAGGCGGGCACGCGATTCAGCGCATTCTGGAAGGGATAGAATGCCGGGTAGAATTCGCCGGCCACCGCCCGTAGCTTGTAAAAATTCAGCGTGGCATTGGGAAACTGGAGCGGATCGGCGGTCCAGTGGATCACACTGATGCCGCGTTCATAGGCCGAGAGTGCTTGCTCTCGCTTCAGGGATGCGGCGAGACCGGCGCGGCGCAGCCGGTGGGTTACGCCCATCATCTGCGACTCAATGCCGAGGGCGGCATGAACACCGGCACGCTCCAGATCGTCCAGCCCATCGAAACGGTAGAATCCGAGCAGGAAGCCCACCAGTTCGCCGTTGGCGCGAGCCACCAGAGACGTACCGGGGCCAAACTCGGCGCTGTGCAGATCGGTAGGAAACTGATCGCTGGGGGAAATTCCCCATATCGCCGCACGCATGAACTGGATGGCGGGCAACTCCTCGGCCCCTGGTGCCCCAATGTCCAACGCGCCGATCCACCGGTGGGTCGCCGTATACGTTGTGGCGTCTTCAGGCCAGTAGAGGACGACCCGATCCGGAGCGACAAGATCTGCGGCAGCAGCAAGAAGCTGCGATTCAAAAAGCTGCCCCCCTCCTTCCTCCTTCCTCCTTCTTTCTCTCTCCTCATTCACCCGCAGCGTATAAACCCGCTGCCCGCCCTCCACGCCGCGTGGGAAGAGCAGGGCGACACCACGCAGCCCGTCGTCATCCGTAATGCGCAGGACACGTCCGCCCATTCGCACAAAACTCGTCTGCACAAAGTAATGAGGCAGCAACTCGGGATTACGTGGGGCACCCAAGGCTACCCACAGGGCCGCCAGATCGGTTGGCCATGTGGGCACGGTGTGATTGATCATGTCAATACAAAGACTCATTCCATTTTACACACGACCACAGAAGTCGCCCTGTCACATCACGCGCCCGGCCCGTAAACGGGCGGGCTACGGGTGACGAAGGCCGCTGAAGCGGCCTGCATGAGGCCGCTTCAGCGGCCTTCGCAGAATCTAGCCCGCCCGTTTACGGGCCGGGCGGCTGGGATGACAGGGTTACTTCTGCGATC
>CAIXLU010000571.1 GCA_903920315.1 uncultured Oscillochloris sp. | reverse complement strand
CGCCGAAGAGAGCCGGTACCTCCAGGATCTCGATCTCGGCGGACTCATCGTAGGGTACGCGGGCGATTCGCTCACGATCCTGCTCGCTCAGGGCGATGACATCGTCGTAGAAGTTATCCACCGTCACTGTGCCGTCGGGGCTGTGCATCGAGGCGATGATTGATGCCAGCGCGTGGATAGGATTCTGCACCACGCCGCCATACATGCCAGAGTGCAGGTCGGCGCGAGCCGCCTTGACATCAATTTGTACGCCACAGCCGCCGCGCAGACCCACCAGAATAAGCGGCTCCGTCTCGCTCCATTGGCCGCCGTCCGAGCTAAGGACGATGTCGCAGGCCAGCAGATCGGTGTGTTTAGGAACAAACTCGCCGAGCTGCGGGCTGCCGATTTCCTCCTGGCCCTCAAAGAAAAACTTCAGGTTCACCGGCAGGGCGCTTGTCGCCGTGAGCAGCGCCTCGACTGCCAGGATGGGGATCAGCATATTGCCCTTGTCGTCGCTGGCCCCACGGGCAAACACCTTGCCGTCGCGGATGTCTGGCTCGAAGGGCGGCTTCGTCCAGAGGTTTAGCGGATCCACCGGCTGCACATCGAAGTGGCCGTAGATCATCACCGTGGGTTTGCCGGGGGCGTGCAGCCAGTCGGCATAGACGACGGGATGCCCGCCGGTGGGCAGGATCTGCACATGCTCCATACCGGCGGCGGTTACGCGGGTGGCCACCCACTCGGCGGCGCGCTGCACATCACCAGCGTTGGCCGAGATCGCCGAAATGCTTGGGATACTGAGAAACGTGAGCAGTTCGTCCACAAAGCGCGGCTGCTGCTGCTCAAGGTAGCTGTTCCATACTGGCATAATCTGTGCAATTCCTGTACAATACGATTGTAGATTTTAGGTTTTAGATTTTGGATTTTGGATTGGAGCCATGTGCGACAATCTAAAATCCAAAATCTAAAATCCACAATCTGAAACGTTATTTCCGCGACCCAAACCATTATACAGGAGTTCTTCTTATGGCCGAACCAACCATTCCCACCGCCACCGACAACCAGCGCGGTGCCGACATTGCCCGTCAGGCAGCGGTAATCGCTGCCCTCGCCGCCACCCTGACCGTCAACACGCTCGCTACTAAACTGCCGCTGAATGGACAGACGACCGGCGAACTCTCGGCTCGCTTCCCGATCAAGATCACACCGCCGGGATATGTATTTGGTATCTGGGGGGTGATCTACAGCGGACTGCTGGGTTATGGAGTCTACCAAGCTCTGCCTGCCCAGCGCGAGAACCCGCGCCTGCGCCGAATAGCATGGCCCTTCATCCTGAGCTGCGCAGCCAACATCGGCTGGATCTTTCTCTGGCACTACAACCGGCCCCGGCTCAGCCTGGGGGCGATACTTGGCATGCTGCTGGCCCTGATCACGATTAATACCCGGTTGGGCAAAACGCTCCAGGGGCCGCTGGGCGAGAAGTTACTGGCCAAGCTGCCCTTCAGCATCTACCTGAGCTGGGTCAGTCTCGCGACGCTGGTGAATATCACCGTGGTTCTGTACGACCTTGGCTGGGACGGGTTCGAGGCTAGTGAGGATGTCTGGACGGCGGCGCTCCTGAGCATTGGCGCGAGCGCAGGCGTGGGCATGGGCGCGGTGCGCGGCGACGTGGCCTTCCCGTTGGTGCAGGCATGGGCCTTCCGGGGGATCGCCGAGAAGCAGTCGGAGAACGCGATTATCGCGCCGGTCGCCAAGGCGGCCACGGCAACGGCGATTCTGAGCGCGGCAGCGGGGCTGTGGCGGGGGATGAAGTAGAAAAAGTAGAAGTGGAACGCGGAGATGGGCCAGCTTTGCTGGCCCATCTCCGCGTTCCACCACAGATCCGGCAGGTTACAGCGAGCCCTGCATAAACTCGCCGGGCTGCGGTATCGTCAGAATGCCGCCGAGCATCGTCTGCGGCCCCGGTATCAGGGCTGCCTGAAGCACCTGATCAAGCGTGTCCACCGGAATAAAAGTCATCTCGGCGAACACCTCGCGGGGCAGATCATCGAGGTCGGCCTCGTTACGCCGGGGCAGGATGATTGTACGGATACCGGCACGATGCGCTCCCAGCGCCTTCTCCTTGATCCCACCGATGGGCAGAACCCGCCCGCGCAGCGAGATCTCGCCGGTCATGGCCACATCGTCGCGCACCAGGCGTCCGGTGGCGGCTGAGGCCAGCGCCGTCGCCATCGTGATCCCGGCGGAGGGGCCGTCCTTCGGCACTGCGCCGGCTGGGACGTGAATGTGTACCGCGTGGCGGTCGAAGAACGTCGGGTCAATCCCCAGGCTACGCGAGCGCGAGCGCACATAGGTCAGGGCCGTCTCGGCGCTCTCCCTCATCACATCGCCCAACTGCCCGGTGATCTTCAGTTCCTTATTGCCCTCCACCGCCACCGCCTCAATGAAAATAATATCGCCGCCCACCGGCGTCCAGACCATACCCGTCGCCACACCGGGCTGGTCAATCCGCTCCTTGGCCTCGTTATAGAAACGCTGGCGACCCAGAGCCGTGCGGACGAAGTCGGGATTGACGATCACTGTCGGTTGACTACCATCAACCGACCATTCCTGATGCTCCGGACTCACCAGCGTGGGATCTGACACATCACCCTCAGTGGTGGTTGGTGGTGCGAGATCGGTCTTCAACTCCTCAGTCAATCGCCTCGTCACCTTGCGCAGCACCGCACCGATATTCCGCTCCAGGTTGCGCACACCCGCCTCGCGGGTATAGTCGCCGATAACCGTGCGCAGTGCATCCTCCGTCACCTCCGCCTCGGCGGGACGCAGACCGTTGGCCCGCAGTTGCCGGGGCACAAGATGGCTCTGGGCGATCCGTACCTTCTCATCCTCAATATAGCCCGACAGCTCAATAACCTCCATACGGTCGCGCAGGGCTGGCGGCACCGTGTCCCATGTATTAGCCGTGGCGATGAACAGCACCTGCGAGAGATCGAAGGGCAAATTGAGATAGTGGTCGGTGAAGGTATTGTTTTGCTCGGGATCGAGAACCTCCAGCAAAGCGGAGGCAGGATCGCCACGGTAATCATTCCCGATCTTATCAACCTCATCGAGCAGAATAACCGGGTCGGAGCTACCGGCGCGGCGGATCTCCTGGATAATCCGACCGGGCTGCGAGCCGATGTAGGTGCGCCGAAATCCGCGCAGTTCGGCCTCATCACGCACACCGCCGAGGCTCATACGCACAAAGTTGCGGCCCAGGGCACGAGCAATACTCTGGCCCAGGCTGGTTTTGCCCACACCGGGCGGGCCGACGAAGGCCAGGATCGGCTCACGGCCAGGGCGTCCGCCATCCTCGCCAAGCGTGGCGCGGCGCTGTCGCACCGCCAGATACTCCAGCAGGCGCTCTTTAACCTGGCTCAGACCGTAGTGATCCTCATCGAGGATCTGACGGGCATGGGCTATATCAATCGGCTTGCCGGTGGGCGTGTTCCAGGGCAATTCGGCCAGCAACTCCAGGTAGGTACGTACCATCTGGTACTCGGGCGAACTGGCGTTGATACGCTGGAGCCGACTCATCTCACGGTCAGCTTCCTTGCGCACCACATCCGAGAGGCGGGCGGCTGCCAGTTTCTCGCGCAGATCATCGAGATCTGCCATCTCGGAGTCATCCTCACCCAGTTCCTTCTGAATAGCACGCATCTGCTGGCGCAGATAGAACTCGCGCTGCTGCTTGGCCGCGCTCTCCTGCACCTCCTGGCGCAGGCGGGCCTGCACCTCCAGCACAGCAACCTGCTTGTGATAGAAATCGTGAACCTTAGTGAGCCGCGTGACCAGATCGAACGTCTCGATTAGATCCTGGCGCTCGGCAAACGTGTAATCGGGCGAGTAGCCCGTATTATCGGCGAGGTGGCCGGGATCTTCGATGGAGCGCACAAAATTACGCACCTCCTGCGTCACACCGGGGCGCAGATCGAGTACCGCATCAATGGTGGCGCGGGTCTCAAGCACAAGCGTGTCGAGATCCGGCGTGCGGATGATCACGTCCGGGCGGCGGGTAAAGGTAAAGCGCGAAGAACTTTGATGCCCGACCTGAATTCCGACCTCAACGCGCATCAGACCGCGCACGACGATCCCGCTCACGCCGCCGGGGAGCATGCCAGACTGCTCAATTCGCGCAATCACACCCACATCAAAAATCTGATCGCGCAGGGGGGCCGAGTCGTCGGCGTCGGGGCGGCGGGCCACCAGCAACAGATGCCGGTCGGACTTCAGGGCCGCATCAACTACCGGGAGCATCGAATCCTCAAGACTCAGACTAATCACCGTATGAGGGAAGACCACCACGCCGTCGAGCGCGAGCAGCGGTAAGGTCTGGAGGCTATCGGGGGCTGGCTGATTGTGAATGGGCTCACTCATGTGTGTTGCTCCGTTCATTAAAAACGGAATGATCATTCCGTGTTGAACGTATTATGGAACTGTTATGTCGGCTTGTCAATGGATGGGAGATAGATTCTAGTATAGATTTAACAAAGGCGACAGAAGTGGAATCGGCATTCCACTTCTGTCGCCTTATGTTATACTGGCCACCAAATATCAGTACGAACAGCGAGCGAGGAGTACGCGCATGAGCGAGAAGCTTGATGTGGGTGCGCGACGTGAGCGGCGCGACGTGCAGCGAAACATGGAGCGGGTCCTCCAGGCGGCTCGGGAACTCTTCGCCGAACGCGGCCCCGACGTGAAAATGGACGAGGTCGCTCAGCGGGCCGGCGTCGGCGTCGGCACGATCTACCGGCGCTTCCCCAGCAAAGATCACCTCTTCGCTGCCGTGAGCGAGGCGGCCTGCCAGAGTACCCACCATTGTCTGGCCCAAGCTGCCGCCGATGTCCACGACCCGCTCGAAAAACTGCGGGCGATTATTCTGGCTCAGTACCGCCAGAGTATCAGCCAGACCGTTCTGATTGACCTGCGTCCTGACCTGTCCGACACCCCGCATGATCTCGACCACCCCGGCCTTTACACGTCAATCCACACACTGCTCGCCCGCGTGATCGTCTCCGGCCAGCGCCAGGGTACTATCCGCAGTGGCGACGCGCACATGCTCGCTGCGATCTGTCTGGAACTGCTCAGCCCACGCAGCGTGCAGAACCTGATCCGTCTGGCTGGGAATGATGTGGACGCCGCCGCCGACCAGGTGGTGGACTTCCTCACCGCCGGGCTGAAAACCTAAGGCAGGGTTCACAGATACTTTACCGTTCCCCCCCTAGCCCCCCCGCAAGCGGGGAGGAACAACGCATTGTTCCCCCCGCTTGCGGGGGGCTAGGGGGGTAGGGCGTGTCACGAGTGTAAAGTAAAATTGGCCACTCTGAAACATGTCTAACGGCGGGGAATGTTCAACCCAACGGCGATATGTCCCTCATTGTCATGGTGCGTTGGATAGATTCCCTGCGTCGTGACGTTTATGCCCGTGTACGACTAGGATTCGCACACCGCCTTTTCTATATGCCACCTACCACATAGCCGCACCCGGAAAGGTCTACCGATGGACTCCCTGCGCGCTTACCTGGCTGAGGATCGCGCCCGAGCCCTCGCCATTGAGAAAGATCTCCCCGACCGCACCTGCGGTGCCGCCCTGTTCGCCGATATTTCCGGCTTCACCCCGCTCACCGAGGCTCTGACTCACGCCCTTGGCCCGCGCCGTGGCATTGAAGCTCTTACCGACCAGATTAATGCGGTGTATGCGGCCTTGGGCGCGGTCGTCATTCGCTGGCGCGGGAGTGTCATCGGTTTTGCGGGCGATGCCATGACATGTTGGTTCGACGACGCAGATGGCCCCGCCATCCCCCGCGCCGCTGCCTGCGCTCTCGATTTCCAGGCCACAATGGTGCCGTTTGCAGACATCCGGCTGGCGGGAATGCCTGCCACCGGGCTGGCCCTCAAGGTTTCCATCGCTGTCGGTCCAGCCCGACGCTTTGTTGTCGGCGATCCGGCGATCCAGCGGCTCGATGTGTTGGCCGGTGCGACGCTGGCACGCATGGCGGCGGGCGAGGTGCTTGCCTACGCGGGCGAGGTGCTGCTGGATGACGCGGCGGTTGCCGCTCTGGATTCCCGCATCCTGATCGGTCAGTCGCGGACAGACGAGGAGACGGGGGATTGCTTCACCCTGCTGCACGCCCTTGCGGACACGCCCGTCGTAACGCCCTGGGAGCCGGTTGCCCTGCCCGCTGCCGCCCTGCGCTCCTGGGTACTCCCGGCAGTCTGGGAACGTGAACAGGCCGGACTAGGGACATTCCTGACCGAACTGCGCCCGGCGGTGGCGCTGTTCCTGCGCTTTGGCGGACTCGACTTCGATGGCGATGACCAGGCTGGCGAGCGTCTTGATGCTCTGATCCGTCGTGCCCAGGTCATCTTCGCCGAAACCAGCGGCACCTTGCTGAGCCTTACCGTTGGCGACAAAGGTTCATATCTCTATGGTGCCTTCGGTGCCCCTGTCGCCCACGAAGATGATGCGCGCCGCGCCGCGCAGGCAGCTCTGGCTCTGCACGCAACCGCCGCCGATCTCGGGCTTCCCGCCTTCCAGATCGGGATCAGCCAGGGAATGATGCGCTGTGGATCTTATGGCAGTCCCGACCGACTGACCTACAGCGTGCTGGGCGATGATGTGAACCTCGCGGCGCGATTGATGAGTCGGGCCGCCCCTGGCGAAACTTTGCTCAGCGGGCGCGTGCAGGCCGCCCTGGGCGAGGCATTCGATCTTGACTCGCGCCCGCCGATTACGCTCAAGGGGAGATCCGCGCCGCTGCCCGTCTTCGGGCTGACTGGATTGACCCGCCGACGGGCCATCCGCCTCCAAGAAC
Organism: uncultured Oscillochloris sp.; assembly: GCA_903920315.1. Lineage (GTDB taxonomy): Bacteria > Chloroflexota > Chloroflexia > Chloroflexales > Chloroflexaceae > Oscillochloris. The sequence goes on along the minus strand of CAIXLU010000571.1, from coordinate 1,703 downwards.
CTGCCTACACGCTGCCGATGACGGGGCGCACGCACGAACTCGCCCGTATTGAGGCATGTCTGGAGCAGGCGCTCGTTGGCCAATGCCAGATCGTCATCATCGAGGCCGAGGCCGGCATGGGCAAAAGCCGCATGGTCTCCGAAGTGGTGCGCCTCGCACGTAGACATGGCTGTACGGGCTACGGAGGATCGGCGGCGGCCAGCGGCACTCGCACACCCTACCTGACGTGGCGACCGATCATCCAGGCGCTGCTGGACATTGACCCAGATGTGCCGCTGCGGTGCCAGATGGGGCTACTGGCGAGTCAACTGGAGAAGCGCGTACCGGCACGGGTCACGGCGCTGCCGCTACTCGACCTGCTGCTGGAGATGGAACCACCGGAAAACGAGTTCACGCGAACTCTCGCACCGCAGGATCGTAAGGGTGCCCGCGAGGCTCTTCTGGTGGATCTGCTCATTCATGCCGCCCAGGAGGCGCGGGTGGAGGGCGGGGCGCTGCTGCTGGTTCTTGAGGATGCCCACTGGCTCGATCCGCTCTCCCTGGAGTTGCTGTTGCATCTGGTTCAGGAGGCCACCGACATCCCCTTGCTCCTCGTGCTGGCTGCCCGCCCCGCAGAGGCCCACGCTCTTGCGCCGCTACTGGCACTCCCCCAGGTGACCATTGTCGCGCTGGAGGGGTTGGATGAAGCGGAACTAACGGCCTTGGTGCGGATCAAGCTGGCCCGGCTCTTCCCTACGCGAACATCCACGCTGCCCGAGGGTCTGGTGGCCTCGCTCGCTGCCCGCGCTCAGGGCAACCCGTTCTATGTCGAGGAATTGCTCAACTACCTCCACGACCGGGGGATCACGCCCGACGACCCGGCGGCATTGGAGGGGCTGGACTTGCCGGACAGCCTGCACCGACTGGTACTTGCCCGCATTGACCAATTGACCGAACACGAGCGCGCAACGCTGCGCGTGGCCAGCGTCGTCGGTCGGATCTTCCGTGCCGCCTGGCTGCCCGGTTTTGTCCCCGACCTGGGCGAACCCCTGCTCGTGAGGAGCAATCTGGAGCAACTGGCAAGCCTCGGCCTGACACCGATGGACACGCCAGACCCGGAACTGGCCTACCTGTTCAAGCATGTCGTGACCCAGGAAGTGGCCTACGCGAGCCTGCCGCAAACGATGCGCGACCGACTCCACGGTGCGCTGGCAGACTGGCTGGAGCAGACCGACCCGAATACGTCGCCGCTGGATCTGTTGGCTTACCACTACGACCGCAGCGATAACTTACCGAAGCGACGCTCCTACCTGCGGCGAGCTGGTGAGGCGGCGGCGGCAGATTACGCCAATGCCGCCGCCGTAGACTACCTGAGCCGTGCGCTGGCACTGGCTCCCGAGGAAGATTGGGAAGAACGTTGGGCGATCCTGTGGGTGCGTGAGGCGGTCTATGCACTTCTGGGGCAGCGTGAGTTTCAGGCAGACGACCTTGTGTCCCTGGAGGAATTGGCGATCGGGCATCCCGAGCGTGCCGCCGATGCCGCGCTTCGGGTGAGCGCATATCACGAGGCGATGGGCGACTTCCGTGCGGCCCAGGCAGACGCCGAGCGGTCGCTCGCACTCGCGGAGGACGACCCGGCTCGGGCCGCATCGGCTCGTTTTCACCTGGGGCGAATTCTCGCACGTCAGGGTAGGTACCCCCAGGCACGTGCGCAGATCGAGCCT
>CAIXLU010000570.1 GCA_903920315.1 uncultured Oscillochloris sp. | reverse complement strand
TCACGATCTGAGTGTCAACAGAACAAGATAGTAGATGACGGGAGCGGTGAAAAGCAGCGAGTCGATCCGGTCGAGAATACCGCCGTGGCCGGGGATGAGTTGGCCCGAGTCTTTGATCCCGATCTGGCGTTTGATCAGCGACTCGACCAGATCGCCGAGGGGGCCAACTACGCCAGCGGTGGCACCAATGAGGGCGGCGGCAACATAGCTGATTGGCAACCCGAGAACGGCAACAGTTAGCATCGCGGAGAGCGCCGAGGCCACGAACCCGCCAGCGGCTCCCTCCCAGCTTTTCTTTGGGCTAAGCACGGGGGCCATTTTATGGCGACCAATGAGTCGGCCCACAAAGAAGGCGGTGGTATCCTGGAGCCACGTCACCACCAGGGCAAGGAGGATCCACGATGTACCCGACGGAATGTGCAGAAACGCGAGCCATCCGCCGTGCAGAGGCGTGTCGAGTTGGCCGAGCAGAATAAAGTAGCTGAGGAGACCACCGACGTAGTAGGATCCGGCGAAGGTGAGCGCCCAACTCTCCAGGCTGCTCCTGCGGTCGCCAGGGATCAGTTCGTAGGTCAGGCTACCGATGATGGAGAGACAGATGATCGCCCCGTTGAGGTCGAAGGGCGTAACGGGCTGAAACGCAGCGGCGGCGCAGAAGGTCAGGCTAATCAGGAGGCCCACCCATACGCGGGGGGCATAGCCACCCCGGCGCATGATCCCTGCGAACTCAAAGATCGCCAAAACGATGCAAATCCCGACCAGGATCGCCGTAGACCATGGCCACCAGGCGGCAGCGATGACAATGGGGATCAGCACGCTAACGCTCGCGATGCGAAGCGCCAGGGAGTTAGCTCTGTTCGGGGAGTCCGCCGAAGCGTCGTTCGCGCCGTCCATAGTCTCGTATTGCCTGATGGATATGCTCGGGCTGGAAGTCGGGCCAGAGTACCGGTGTAAACCAATACTCGCTGTAGGCCGCCTGCCAGATCATAAAGTTCGAGATGCGCCGCTCGCCGCTGGTGCGGATAACAATATCGGGGTCAGGCATTTCGCGGGTGTACAGGTGATCGCTAATCATCTGTTCATTAATCTGATCGGGGCCGACACCCTGCGTCATCAGATCGCGCACCGCATCAACAATATCGGCGCGACCGCCATAGTTGAAGGCGACGGCCAGGGTTATCCCGGTGTTCGCATGCGTGAGGTCAATCGCGTGCTGCACCTTACGGCGCAGGCGGGCGCTGAGTCCATTGAGGCGTCCGAGATGTTGCAACTTCACGTGTTGCTCATGCAGATTGCGCGTCTCGCGATCAATAAAATCGCCTAGAATCTGCATGAGCCCCTGAACCTCAAGGGATGGCCGGGTCCAATTCTCGGTGGAGAAGGCATAGATCGTCAGATAGCGCACACCAATGGCATCGCATTCCTTGACAATCGCACGGATATTCTCCGTCCCAGCGCGGTGCCCGGCCATGCGCGGCAGACCGCGCTGCTTGGCCCAGCGCCCGTTCCCATCCATAATGATGGCGATATGAGCGGGGATGCGCAATCCTTTGAGCGGGCTCTCGGTGCTGCTCATGGCTTTCTCTGATGCACTATCGAGGAGTGAAGCCAGCGATCCCGCGCGGCCCTGGCGCTACACGGCAAGGACTTCTGCCTCTTTATCTGCGCCGATCTGGTCAAGATCTTTCATGGTGCGATCGGTGAGTTGCTGAACGCGCTCCTGTCCACGGTGCAGGTCGTCCTCACTGATCAACTTTTCGGCCTCCAACTGCTTGAGGTCATCAATGGACTCGCGGCGCTGGTTGCGCACCGAGACCTTCAGTTCTTCAAGCCGATGGCGCACCATTTTGACCATTTCGCGACGGCGCTCTTCGGTAAGCTGAGGCACCGCCAGACGGATCACGCGCCCGTCGTTGCCGGGGTTAATCCCGAGATCCGAGTTCTGGATCGCCTTCTCAATCACCTTAATCATCCCGTTATCGAAGGGCTGGATCACAATCAGACGCGACTCGGGCACGCTGATGTTCGCCAGTTGGTTGAGCGGCATCGGCACACCGTATGCCTCAACCTGTAGATGCTCGACCATACCGGACGATGCGCGCCCGGTGCGAATCGTTGCAAGGTTATGCCTGAGGGCTTCGGTCGCCTTCTTCATGCTCGCCTCGAACTCGCGCAAGACATCATTGACCATCACACGACTCCTTGATCATTGCTCACGAGCGTGCCCACGCGCTCACCCATAACGATTCGCTCAATCGTGCCGACCGCGAGGGCATTAAAGACGATGATCGGGATAGCATTATCCATGCAGAAGGTAAGGGCGGTGCTATCCATGACCGCAAGCCCCCGGTTCAGCGTGTCCATGTAGGTGATGTGATCAAAGCGAGTGGCGTCGGAGTCGAGACGCGGGTCGGCGCTATAGACGCCATCAACGCCATTCTTCGCCATGAGGATCACCTCGGCATGAACCTCAACCGCCCGCAGAGCCGCCGCCGAGTCGGTGGTGAAGTAGGGATTGCCGGTGCCGCCACCAAGAATCACCACCCGACCCTTCTGCATATGCCGTACGGCCCGTCGGCGAATGTAGGGTTCCGCCACCTCGTCCATCTTCATAGCCGTCATCGCACGGGTGTCAAGGCCGTGGCGCTCAAGCACATCCTGCATGGCCAGGGCGTTGATCACCGTGGCAAGCATGCCCATATAGTGCGATTGCGCCGTATCCATGCCGCGCTCAATTGACTTATTGCCGCGCCAGATATTCCCGCCGCCGATCACCACGGCCACCTCAACGCCGTGACTCACGACCTTCTCGATCTCGCGGGCGAGAAAATCGAGCATCTCATAGCTGACGCTCTCGCCGTCATCGCCCTTGATCTGCTCGCCGCTCAGTTTGATCAGAATGCGCCGGTATTTTGGCTCTTGCATAGAATATGAAGAAGGCAGGAGGTAGGGTCGAGGGAGCAGGCATCACTACCTGCCTCCGGTCTCCCACCCCCCGCCCTCTCAGTGTTAGGCGCCAACTTCGTAGCGCGTAAAGCGGCGGACAACAATATTCTCACCCAGCTTCGCAATCGCCTCTTTCAGCTTCTCCTCGATTGTGCGCGAGGAGTCCTTGACGAAGGGCTGGGCCAGCAGCACGCTTTCCTTCACAAAATTCTCACGGGTCTGGCCGCTCTCTGCCACCGCCTCATCCGTCACCTCGGCCTCGGTGATGTAGCGCGGGTTGAGGGCGACGATATGCTGCGCGAGGGCGTTGGCGAGGTTACCGAACTCCTCGGTGCGCCCCACGAAGTCGGTCTCACAGTTTAGCTCGACGATGCCGACGATCCGTGAGCCATAGTGGGTATAGACGCCAATCAGACCCTCTTTCGCCTCGCGGCTGGCCTTCTTCGAGGCCGCCTCAATCCCGCGCTCGCGGAGGATCTCAATCGCCTTATTAATATTGCCCTCGGTCTGCTCAAGGATGTCTTTGCACTCCTTGACGCCGGCACCGGTGCGCTCACGCAGTTCCTTGACAAGCTCGATAGAAACAGCCACGATCCCTCTCCTTAAACATGGGTTCTAATGAATTCTATTGCGTGCGTCCCGTCCGCCCGTATCGGCACGCGCCGACACGGGCACACGGACGCGGTCACTGGGCGAGTCTAGCTATCGTGGGAGGACTGGCGGCGATCAATGCCCTCCTGCGCGGCGTCGGCGATCTTGCTGGTCATCAGGCGGATGCCGCGAATCGCGTCGTCGTTGCAGGGGATAACATAATCAATCTGATCAGGATCGCAGTTCGTATCAACCATTGCGACCACCGGCACGCCCACCTTTGCGGCCTCCTGAACAGCCAGTTCCTCTTTGTGCGGATCAATGATAAAGAGAGCACCGGGGAGTCGATCCATAGACTTCAGGCCACCGAACACGCGGTTCAGCTTGCCGATCTCCTCCTCAAGCTTCAGACCCTCAGCCTTGGTAAGTCGCGAGAAATCGCCCCGGTCACGCTGAGCCTCAAGATCCGCGAGGCGCTTGAGCCGAGCGCGAATCGTGGAGAAGTTCGTCAGGGTGCCTCCAAGCCAGCGCTGGGTGATGTAGTACTGCCCTGCGCGGGACGCCTCTTCCACCACCGCCTCCTGAGCCTGCTTTTTCGTCCCGACGAAAAGCACCTTTTCGCCACGGGCCGTCAGGTCGGAGATAAAGCGGTAGGCCGCCGTGACACCGGATATCGTCTTCTGAAGATCGAGAATATGGATGCCGTTGCGGGCGGTGAAGATGTAGGGCCGCATCTTCGGGTTCCAGCGGTTCGTCTGGTGACCAAAGTGGGCACCGGCCTCAAGCAGGGCTTTGATTGACACAACTCGTGCATTCGCCTGGGTCATAGCTAAAGCTCCTTAGATCTGGTTGATACCATATCCGCCACCTCCCGCACCCGATGCTCGAACCGGCGTTGCCGGCAGGAGTGAACACCGTTGGGAAGTGTGTGTATTTGGTGTGTGAAGCACACCGCCGGGCAGTATAGCACAAATTAGGGGACATGGACAAACAGAAGTCAACTTGTTATACTCCAGTCACAGTGTCTCCTTACTTTTTTTGGATACACACGATCTTCCAGATCGATGCCTGTCTTGACTTTACATATACCGATAACGTGTTGCCTATCCCCGCTCCATGAGGTAGCTTCATGCCTTTTTCTCGGCGACTATTCGGCCTCTACCCACGCATATTGCTTGCATTGGTGTGTAGTAACATTCTTGTCCTCGCCATTATGACGGTGCTTGATCAGCGCAACTCCCAGGCGCGTTTGAGTGATGATCTGCTCAAGCGAGGGAACGGCACAGCCCAGATCCTCGCTAACGCGGCAAATCTCTTCGTCGCTAACACAGATCTACGCGGTCTTTCGCTGCTCGCACGGACGGCGACCACAAATAATCAGGCCGAGTATGTCGCCTTCTTCTCCGCGACGGGCGACTTGCTCTCCGCCGCCGCCGCTGATGGTGCCGTAGCCGCAGCACGCCTCCCTTTCAGCGATCTCACCGTTCAGCCTGATCTCGCTGCTGGCGGGAGCCAACGCTGGATGAATGGCTATCTTGAGATTACCGCGCCCATTATCTACGCCTATAAACCCATTGGGACAGTGGCACTGCGTATAGGCACTAGTGAGCTTGATGCCGACCGCGTTCAGACGGTGATGCAGAGTATCATTACCGCGCTGCTTGTGCTGCTCGCACTGAGCATCGTTGTCGGGTTGCTCCTGCGTATGTTGGTCATTTTGCCTCTGCGACAACTGAGCGTGACGGCTGAACAGATCGTCGCAGGCACGTGGACGAGTCCACGCGGGCAGAATCGGCGTGATGAGATTGGGCAACTCGCCCGCTCGTTCAACCAGATGATCGTGTCGCTCCAGACCCGTGAGTCTCAGCTTCATGAGCAGATGGCGGCGATACAGACGCTGAATGCCGAACTGGATATGCGGGTTGGCACACGTACCCAGGAACTCCAAGCACTCGTTGATGCACAAGAGCAACTCTTAGGCCAGATTCGCCAGATGTCAATACCGGTGGTTCCCATCCAGAAGGGTGTGATCGCCATTCCGTTGATTGGGAGCCTGGATAGTCAACGTATGGCCCAGCTTGTCGAAAATGTGCTTGCTGGTATCGAGAATCAGCGCGCCCATTTTGTCGCCATTGACATTACCGGCGTCCCTATTGTGGATACGCAAGTTGCCGCCGCGCTCGTGCAGACGGCTGAATCCGCCCGACTCTTGGGCGCAACGACGGCGCTGGTGGGTATTCGCCCCGAGGTCGCGCAGTCTCTTGTGCAACTCGGTGCGGATCTCTCTGGATTGCACGCCTACCCGACGCTTCAGGAAGCGCTTCTGAGTCCCGCCGCTCGTCGCGGGTAACGCGGGCTCTCTTATCACGAAGGAAAAGACTATGAATCGCGCCCCCCGCTACGGCGTCCTCGTACTCATGTTCGGTCTGCTGCTGACGGCCTGTAGCTCTGGTGCGACGAGCAGTGCGCCTACGACGAGGTCTGCTGTGGCTTCTGTAGTACCAGCGGTAGCGGAGACGAGCGCCACAGGCGACGG
>CAIXLU010000569.1 GCA_903920315.1 uncultured Oscillochloris sp. | reverse complement strand
TGCATTGTCTGCGTATCATCGGGCATCAGCCAGTGAGCCGAGCGCAGTTCATGTTCAGCGGCGGCGCGTTCGCCCAGGCGCAGGTACGCCATACCGAGCGCACGCCGGTAGTGTCCCTCGACGTGCTGGAGGGCCACGGCCCGCTGCCAGAGCCGCGCCGCAAAGTACCACTGGCCTGCCTGACTATACTCGACCCCCAGGTTGTACGCGCCCTGGGCTGTTTTTGGCAGGGCGTGATCGGGGAGCATACCGATGACCGCCGTATCAATCCGTACCTCGTCGTAAACGTTGATCAGCATCCCTACCACCATAATATCGGTGAGAATGACGGACACAGGCAGCACCGGGTTGCCGCGCTGGGTGATCTGAAGGGCGATCTCCAGGGGCAGATCCAGCAAGAAGAGAATAATCGTTGTGAACCAGACCCAGCGCCAGCGCAGGGCCAACCCGCCCGCGCAGATCCACCAGAGCGGGAGTTGCGCCACCAGAATGATCGTCCATATGTTCAGCAGGGACGTATCAGGAGCCATGTAGAGGAAGGCAATCACCAGTATGATCGGCCCACGCCCGATAATAATCACCAGCAGAACGATTAACTCCACCGTGATTGGCTTGCGTATACGCACCTGTTGCCGGAGGCGTTCGCCGCAGCGCCGACAGCGATCTCGCCCCGGCTCGACCAGGGCGCACGCGGGACAACGGCTCGCTCCCGGAGGATCGTCCTCCCACGGGTCGGGCGTCGGCAGAGGCGCGTCAGCAATGTGGGTGATGCGCTGGTTCATAGGCGGGGGGAGAGTCTATCTTAGTACGACAGCGAGATCTTGCCACAGAAGCTCACAGAAAGACCCAGAGAAAAACATATTTCTGTGGCCTTCTGTGTTTTTCTGTGGCCACAAATCGAGGAAGCCTCATCATCGTATTAGTCAGAATAGTACAACATGTGCTATGCTGAGTGTCTAATGCATGGCGTTCATATGCGCTGAGTCTGTGACCCGATGTGTTTTCTGGGAGGATCGTCATGGAAGTTGAGGCGAAGTACGCCGTGAGCGGCGCGGATCTGAAGATCGTCGCCGGGCTGCGCCAGTTGTACACCTATACGCTGCGCGCTGAGCCTGAGCCTGAGCGTCAGCAGAACCGCTACTTTGATACGGCTGACCGACGCCTCGGCCAAGCTCGTTACGGCCTGCGTCTGCGCGAGGTCGGTGATCGCACCCTCGTCACCCTCAAGGGGCCGGCTGAGGTGAGCGAGGGTCTGCACCGCCGCGCTGAGTATGAGTTTGCTCACGGCGATCCCGACCCGCACACCTGGCCTGCTGGCCCGGCCCGCGAACTAGCCCTGGCACTGATTGGGTCAGCCCCACTGCTGCCTACCCTCACGATTGTCACCCGGCGCGAGATAATCTTCGCTTCTTACCAGGGCCAGGATGTGGCCGAGATCTGCCTTGACCACGGGGTGTTCCACGTGGATGGCCGCGATGTACCCTTCAGCGAACTGGAGATTGAACTGCTCCCTGCCGGTGCAGAGTCCGATCTGGTGGCCATTGCCACGGCCCTGCGCGAGCATATTGATCTGCAGCCCGAGCCGCAATCAAAGCTTCAGCGCGGTCTTGCGCTGATCGAAAGTCATTGAGGAAAATAGTAATGGTTCATGTCGCCAGTCTCCTCGAATCCTACCACGTTGATCTCTCCCACGCTCGCTATGTCGCGGATCTCGCCCTGACGATCTTCGATGCGGTGGCCGAGCGCTACGAACTGCCCGCTGATGCTCGCAGGCTACTTGAAATCGGCGCGCTGCTGCACAATGTGGGCATGACCACCGACCCGCCCCGGCACCATTTGGTGGGCCGCGATATTGTGCTGCGCCAGACGATAGATGGTCTGAGCCAGCGTGACCAGACGATTGTGGCCTGTATGGTGGCTCTTCACCGCAAGAAGGTGCGTCCGGAACAGGAGCCGAGTTTTCTTGGTTTGGGCAAGAAGGGCCAGGCCCAGGCGCTTCAGCTTTCTGCTATCTTACGGGTGGCCGATGGCCTAGATAACAGTCAGTCGCAGACAACACGCCTGCTTTCGCTTGAGCCGGGGGATACGGGCCTTGCCCTGGTGCTGGAGGGGCCGCACGCCGCCGCCGATAGTGCGCAGGCTATTACCAAGGCCGATCTCTGGTACAGGGTGTTTGGCGATGCCCTGATTGTTTCGTGTACTAAAACGGATCTTCCCCTTTCCCCCAAGCAGGGGCGAGAGGATGAGGGCGAAGAACCTCAGTTGCTGCCGCCTTGGTATGCCGCACTCAACGTACCTCTTGCCGAGTTGGGCCGCGTGCTGCTGCGGCGTCACCTGCGGCGGATGCTCTCCGCTGAACGTGCAGTGCGGGCCGACCGTGACATTGAGGACATCCACGCCTTGCGCGTGGCTTCGCGCCGCCTGCGGGCTACCTTGCGCCTGCTGGCCCCGGTTGCCCCTACGGCGAAGTTGCGCCCGGCCCAGAAGATGATCCGCCGTCTCGCCCTCGCCGCCGGTGTCGTGCGCGACCATGATGTGCTGATTGCCCACCTTGCCAATAGCCGCGCTCTGCTGCCCGACGAACTCTGTGCCGGGCTAGATGATCTCGCCGCCGCTCTGTCTGCTGAGCGGGACAGGGCGTATGCGGGGCTGATGGATCTGCTCAATAGCGAGGGACTCGCCACCTTTAAGGCTACTTTCGCCAAACTGATGAACCAGAGCGTAGGCTGGAATGATGCCCCGCACGTGCGGGATCTGGCGGGCAGCACGATCTGGCGCCACTACGAGGATCTGCGTGCCCACGACCGTAACGGTATTCCGCTGGAGGGTGCGCCGATGCACGCCATGCGTATTTCCGCCAAGAAGTTGCGCTACGTGCTGGAGCTGTTCGCCGAGAGCTTTGGCGAACGGGCCGATCCGGTTGTTACGCAGTTGGCCGCCTTTCAGGATGAACTGGGTGCGCTCAACGATGTGGAGGTGGCGGGATCGACTCTGGCATCCGCCGACATCGGTGGGGATGCCCGGGCCGCCTCAACAGCTTACCTTTCACTGCGCGATTCTCAGCGCAAGGAGTTGTCCGACGCCCTCACTACCCGATGGGCGAAGGTGGCCAGTGCATCCTACCGGCGTAAGCTGATGGAGTTGATTATTCATTTGTAGCCTGAACGTAGTTCTGCAAAACTCGTTATGTCACGCTTCGCTGCGCTCAGCGTGACATGACATTCCCTCAACAAAAAAAAGCAGGGAGGCGACAATGTCGCCTCCCTGCTTTTTTTGTTAGATTATGGGTCAATCTAGCAACTGTAGACCCGAAACCTGACACCTGAAACCTTGTGTTGAAACTACTCCTCCATCGTGGAGATGTCACCGTCCGGCAGGCCAAGGGCGCGGGACTTGAGCACGCGGCGCATGATCTTGCCCGAACGAGTCTTCGGCAGCGAAGTCACGAAAGTGATTGCGTCGGGGCGAGCAATGGGGCCAAGCTCGTGGCCGACGTGGGCGCGCAACTTCTCCTCCAGATCGTGGCTGCCCTCAAAGCCGGTGCGCAGCATCACAAAGGCGTGGATAGCGTTGCCCTTCACCTCGTGGGGCAGGCCGATTGCCGCTGCCTCGGCCACCGCCGGGTGGCTGACCAGGGCACTCTCAACCTCGGCGGTGCCCAGGCGATAGCCCGACACCTTGATCACATCATCGAGACGACCAATCACCCAGATGTAGCCATCCTCGTCCTTGCGGGCGCTGTCGCCGGCGGCGTAGATACCCTTCATCCGCGACCAGTAGGTCTCCACGTAGCGCTGCGGATCGTTGAGGATACTGCGCATCATCCCAGGCCAGGGGCGGTTGATCACCAGGAGGCCGTCCTCGTTGGGTGCGCAGGACGAGCCATCATCGTGAACCACGTCCACATCAATGCCCAGGAAAGGCTTGGTGGCCGATCCGGGCTTGAGGGGCGTCACCGGAGTCGGCGTGATCATAAAGTGGCCGGTCTCCGTCTGCCACCAGGTATCCATAATCGGGCAGTTCTTGTTGCCGATCACCTCATGGAACCACTTCCATGCCTCGGGGTTAATCGGCTCGCCCACCGAGCCGAGCAATCGCAGGCTGCTGAGGTCGTGGCGGCTGGGCCACAGCTCGCCAAAGCGCATGAGGCCACGGATAGCGGTAGGTGCCGTGTAGAGGATCGTCACCCCAAGGCGGGCCACAATCTGCCACCAGCGGTCGGGGTAGGGGTAATTCGGCGCACCCTCGTACATCACCGAGGTAACGCCGCAGAGCAGCGGGGCGTAGACAATGAAGGAGTGGCCGGTGATCCAGCCTGGGTCAGCAGCGCACCAGTAGCGATCCTCGTCCTTAACATCGAAGACATAGCGCAGGGTGGTGCTGGTTCCAACCTGATAGCCACCGTGGGTATGAACGACGCCCTTGGGCTTGCCGGTGGTGCCCGAGGTGTAGAGGATAAACAGCATCTCCTCGGAATCTACCTGCTCCGTCTCGCAGGGAACATTGGCAATCGGCAGGTGGAGCAGATCGTGCATCCAGAGATCGCGGCCCTGCACCATCTCGACCTTGTGGCCGGTGCGCTTAAACACCAGACAGGTCTGCACGGTGGGGGTGCGCGAGAGCGCCTCATCAACGATCTTCTTCAACTCGATGATTTTGTTGCGCATGTAACCACCGTCGGCGGTGATCAGCACCTTGCTCTTGGCATCGGCCAGACGGTCGGACAGAGCGGCCTCGGAGAACCCGCCGTAGACCACCGAGTGGGCCGCGCCGATCTTGGCGCAGGCGAGCATGCTGAACATCAACTCAGGGATGCGCGGCATATAGATCGTGACAATATCGCCCCTCTTGACGCCCATGCTCTTGAGGACGTTGGCGATCTTGCTCACCTCGCGGTTGAGCTTGAAGAAAGAGAACGTGCGATGGGTGCCATCCTCACCCTCCCAGATCAAGGCGAGTTTATTCTTGCGCCATGTCTTCAGGTGGCGGTCAATCGCATTGTGGACGATATTCGTCTTCGCGCCAGTGAACCACTTGTAGAAGGGTGCGTTGCTCTCGTCAACAACCTTCTCCCAGGGGCTGAACCACTCAAGCTGGTTCGCCATATCGGTCCAGAAATCTTCGTTATTGGTGAGAGTCCATTTGTACAGCTCATCGTAGCTGGAGAAACCCTTTGATCGGGCGTAGGCCATCACGTTGCTGTTCTCGACGATAGCCTCGCTCGGGTGATAGACCTGACTGGTCTGTGGGCCAACCACATCGTGGCTCTCGGACATGGGGGTAACCTCCTTGTTCCTCTGGATAGATACTTAGACAAGGTTCGCAGATACTTTACCGTTCAGGTCGGAATGTGGCATCGTGATGCGCTCGACCTGAAACCTGAAACCTCACACCTGAAACCTTGTCTTACGGATTATAAGGGATGTGGGATTTTTCAAGAATCCAACACATATGGCGAGATTGACACCCCCTCTCCCGTTCAGGGAGAGGGGGCTGGGGGTGAGGGCAGATCACACCTACAGATCGTTCTTGAGCATATCCATGGCCTCGCGCACCATGTCAATGGTGGCACCGTCCTCAATCGTGCTCAGGTCGCCGATGTTGTCGCCCTGGTAGACGGCGCGGATCACACGGCGCATGATCTTACCGCTGCGGGTCTTGGGCAGCATGTTGACGAAGTGGATCGCGTCGGGGCTGGCAATCGGGCCGATTCGCTCGCGCACCATCGTGCGAATCCCACGAGCCACGCCGTCTTGCTCTGCCGGGGTGATGTGCTGCTTGAGTACGGCCACCACCAGTACGCCCTCGCCCTTGAGCTCGTGGCGCACACCGATCACGCAGTTCTCGGCCACCGCCGGGTGCGCAGCCACAATCTCTTCGATCTCGCGGGTACCCAGGCGGTGCCCGCTCACGTTCAGCACCTCGTCGGCGCGACCGAGCATCCAGACGTAGCCATCCTCGTCCTGGATGGCGTAGTCGCCGCTCATATAGAGCAACTTATCCTTAAAATGCCCCCAGTAGCTCTGCACATAGCGCTCATCGTCATTCCAGAGGGTGGTCAGCATACCGGGCGGCAGGGGGCCGTGGTCAACCAGGAAGCCCTTCTCACCGCGCTCCACCGGGTTGCCGTCAGCATCAACCACCTCAAGGAAGTGGCCGAAGGCCGCCTTGGTGGGCGAGCCAGGCTTGATCGGCAGCATCTCGACGCCCACCGGATTGGTGAGCATGCTCCAGCCGCTCTCGGTCTGCCAGTAGTGATCAATCACCGGCACACCGAAGGTCTCGCTGGCCCACTCGTAGGTCGGCGCGTCCAGCGGCTCGCCGGCGGCGTAGAGCAGGCGCATCGAACTGATGTCGCTATCCTTCATCCACTGGTCGGGGAATTTGCGCAGGGCGCGCAGGGCCGTGGGCGCGGTGAAGACGTGAGTGACTCCATATTTCTCGATCACCCGCCACCAGACGCCGGGATCGGGGTGATCAGGGCGACCCTCGTAGACCACGGTGGG
>CAIXLU010000568.1 GCA_903920315.1 uncultured Oscillochloris sp. | reverse complement strand
GCCCAAGAAGGTGCCACTTTCGGCAGCCACCCGATAATGGTGATGAGCGGCACAAGTATCCAGGCTGTTAATCTGAACTATGACGAGATTGTAAAGCGCGTGCGCTTCTCTAGTGGCGAGAAGTCTGCCGGCTTTGCCAACTTGCTCGACCTGAATAGCGATGGTGTCGTTGATGTTCCCGGCACAGGCGGGATAATAGATCCTCAATCTGAGAGTTCCTATATCTATGTCCAGCTCCTCAAATATCCGAACGATTTCCTGAAAGACCCCGACACGGGTGCGGCAATTACACCCGATATTTGCACGACGACAACCCCAGGTGTAGATATGCGCGGTGCAGGGAAAGACTGTTATGTGCGTGTCACAGTAAAATACGATTATAAATTCATCTTTCCTTTCGCGCCCGTTTTCGGCGGAAAAGTTCAACTAAGAACCTCATTTATGATACACGTCCGTAGTTCATTTATTGGCTAGGTAAGGATCCGAGACGAACGCTAAACCTGAATCCTTAGTTTATTAGTTATTTTTCTAGAGACACGGAGGACTGTTATGCGTACAATCCGACGACCTCAACGCCGACGGCTTGCGAGCCGTCGTAGGAACGGTCAGAGCATTCCTATCATCGCTCTGATGATCGTGGTGCTGATTGCGATGATCGGTCTCTCGGTTGATGTGGGCAATACGTTCTCGCATGAGCGCCAGGCGGTCTCTGCGAGTAACGCTGCTGCGATTGCCGCGATGACGACCTATCTCAAGGGCAACCTTACCGACGCAGATATCTACAGGTCGGTCAAGGATACCCTGGTGTCCAATGGCATCACCCCTGGTGACGGTACCCATAACACCGTGCAAGTTGCGGTCTATTACCTGAACGCTCAGGGCCATACCCTCGATTCACATCCGGATCAGATTGTGGAAAATAGTGGCCAGACGTCTCCGTCGGACGCATCGTTCATCCAGGTCAAGATTAATGGCCAGGTTGATACCTCCTTCGCCCGCGTGGTTGGCCGAAACGATCTGCCCATCAGTGCGGCGTCGTACGCCACCAAATGTGCAATGAACACGGGTATCTATCCCATAGGGGTTGATCTTACGTTGCTCAATGCCACTATGTTCAACTCTAGTGGCCTAAACCAGCCTGTGAATGTCAATGAGTTTAAAACCTTCACCAGCGGCCCTTATCGGGGGTATACCCAGCGCCGCATCTACGTGCGAGACGGAAATTCCCCCGGTAACTTCGGTTGGCTGCGTTGGATGGACAGCACTCCGGGTGCCGCCAGTTCTCCCGCACTCACCGCAAGCATGACCGGCAAAGGGAATGCCGCCTCCGGCTTTGAAGAGGCTCCCTGGCCGTCTGGTTTCACTCCTTCGGCTCCGGCAGGCTATCCGATCAACCCCGGCACTGTTGATGTCGGTGATTGGGTCTGGGGCAGCGCAGGCTGGAAGAATAGTAGCTCGTTGGACGCGGCTATCCAGGAGCATATTAAAAACGGGACTCGGATGATCATGCCGATCTATAGCGACATGGTGTCGCAAGGCGTTAATGTCAAGGCACGCATTAATCGCCTCGGTGCATTTGTCATCGTTGCCCAGGGTAACGAAACCAGCAATACCGCCAGTAGCAAGGGCCCCTACTTTGATATGGTCTATCTCGGCGATCCGACAAGCCAGTTGACCGCATGCACAGCGACGGCCCCACCCTCCGCGAGTAACAATCTGGAACTGGCCGGGAGCGTCTCGTTCTACCCGGAGTACGCGGTTATCCCCGACAATCGCGCCCCTGTTCAGTACATCGTGGTACTCGATACCTCCGGCTCGATGAGTGCAAACTTTGACGGCCAGTGCAATACCAACGGCCTGGAGCAGTGTGCCGGTGGTAATCTTGGTCCCGCGACGACGACAGGGACAGGTACCGGCAAATACTGGAATCCTCAGAATCAGCGGCGTATTTATGTGGCCAAGAAGGCACTGGAAAGCCTCGTGGGCCTGACTAATATGCCGGGCAACGTTGATTACAGCACCGCACGGCCTCCTGACCAAATGGGCGTGGTCTGGTTTACCGAAAGCGTGAGTGCCAATAACGTCAAGACCTTCTCAAGTGACCCGGCTGCACTGAAGACCTTTATCACCAACTCTAATAGTGGCTACTTTGGTAATGGTGGTACCAACGGTGCCGCTGCCTTGTACCGGGCCAGCCTGATGTATGGTACCGCCCCTTCAACGGTCACGTTCAACGGAACGACCTATACCTATAAGCGGGTGGTTCTCTTCGTCACCGACGGTGTCTCCAATAACTTTTTGAAAACCTCTGCGACGAACCTGAGCGGCGGTTCGAGCAGCGCTAACACCTATCCGTCAGGGAGTTTCTGTGCTGGTCTCGGCAATAATGTTATTGAGAGCGCTAAGTGCCAAACCACCGATGGTGCTGGCGGCAGTAAGAAGATACCCGAGGGATGGGATCGTCCGATCACCCAGATGATGACCGTTAGCGGCACTAACCTGCGTAACACCACGATCAATGCCGAGGTTTTCGTCCTCGCACTCTCAAACGTCTCAGCCACAGGCTTGAATGGCGGCGTCTCCTCTTCCGCCAGTTACTACTTTTCGGCCAGCAGTCTGAAAACCAACGCTAATGGGACGACGAACGTAGACGACATCATCAATACCATTAGCTCCAAGGTGAAGCTTGGCGATTGTGTCCCTGGGCCAAACGGTTCCGCCACCAATGTGCTTACGTCTGGTCAGTCCTCGCCCAGTAGTGGCCTGACCTACCCGAATGTGGGTAAGGTGGTAATCTATAACAGCACGACTCCTGCAATCGAGACACCGATCGTGGCAGCTTCGGATGGCTCGTTGAGCTACTACTTCCCGAGTGTGCCCGCTGGAACCTATACGATGGAGGCGTGGCTCTACTACTACGACCCGCACGACCGGACCTCGCGTGTGTACGGTATGTTCTGGGCCCAGGGCGCAGCGAGTAACGTCGCTACGATTGATGTCAGTCCCACAACTCAGATGACGAGCTTCGCTCAGCGTATTGACCATCCCATTACGCTCAAGCTAAGCGGCGAAGTCTGCGCTCCCTAAAACCGAGATGTAGGGGCGGCTCGCGAGCCGCCCCTACGCGGCTCGCGAACCGCCCCTACGGATCTGGATTAATAGGTGGATATGGGCTATCATGGGCCGGGCGGTGGGAGGATCGGCCTCCCATTGTCCGGCTTCTATGATGCTGAGTAGTACGCTATAACCCGCCCTCTGCGTTCTTGTCCATACTCCATGCTTCAAGGGAGGTCTCCTGTGGTACCAGGTTCACGAATCCGCCTCTATGTTCACGGATTGGCCCTGCTGTTCCTCTGCCTTGGGCTGATTATGTTGCCCCCTGGACGTTCCACCGCCACAGTAGTGTCAGTCGTGCCACAGCAGATTGATAATACGCAGGGCGAATTTGCCGACGGTGAATTTCAGCGTACCTCCATCGGTTCCTCAAAGCTTACGGTTACTCCTCCTTCCAATCCCGCTGATGTCGA
This sequence comes from uncultured Oscillochloris sp., assembly GCA_903920315.1. Taxonomy (GTDB): domain Bacteria; phylum Chloroflexota; class Chloroflexia; order Chloroflexales; family Chloroflexaceae; genus Oscillochloris. The sequence goes on along the minus strand of CAIXLU010000568.1, from coordinate 29,871 downwards.
GGGTCTGGTACAACTCGCCCCCGCCGGCGTGCTGAAGAGCTGGAACGCCCCCTACCACTTGCCCACTCCCTTGTCCGAAATGGGCATGACCGCTGTGGGTAAGCATATCTACGTGATCGGTGGGACAGAAAACATTACGGGTACCGGTTTTACCGACGCCGCATGGCACGCACAGGTTGATCCGAAAACCGGTGCGTTTGTCGATTCCGGTAGCGGCATGTGGACAAATACGCCTATGCCCTCCGCCGTGACCATTGCAGACCCGGCTGCGCCTACGGGCTGCAAGAAGACAACCGCGAAGCGTACCCGTGCCGGTGTGGTTAGTGTTACCACCGGTACCGATACGGGCTATATTTATGTGATTGGCGGCGCAGTCATACCTGACAAGCTAGGATGCACAATCCAGGCACTCTCAACACCCCTTGTTCAGCGCGGCACGGTCGCCGCCAATGGCACGATCACCTGGGCGACTCTGTCGTTACCTACCACCATGGGGATCTATGTTCCTAGTCCGGTGGATCCTGATGATGGCACAACTGACACTGACAATCTTGGTGTGGAAGGTGCCTCGGTGGTGATCGCCCACACAAAAGGCAGCACCGGCGAACACTACTATCTCTACGTGATCGGAGGGAGGAATGTCTATTATGATCTCATCAACAAAGTACCGAAACTCCGTGCGCTTTCAGCGGTCTACTATACTGAGATCAACATCGCCAACGGGAGCCTGAAACACCCCATAACCGGCGACCTCTCCAGCGTCTGGAAGCGCGACAAGAATATCCTCTTGATCCCGACTCCGGCAGCGGGAGAGGGGCTTTGGGATGCCTCCGCCACCGCCACCAGCGTGCTCTCTGGTACCACGGCGCTAAAGACGGCGATCTTCCTGACCGGTGGATCACTCGATGCCGATGATACGACAGTGAATCCCGCCGTCAAGCTTAACCCCTTCATCTATCGAGCCGATGTGAATCCGGACACCGGCGCACTTACCTGGGGCACGGGAATCACAGGGAGCAAAACGCAGATCGCCCTCGGTGGTCGCCGTAGTATGGCTAGCATTTCCTATCACAATAAGCTCTACATGATCGGCGGACGTACAGGTGATAGCCCATCCACCGGTGTGGCCACCGTGCCAACGGCCTTCCTTGATGATAAACTCGATCTAATCAAGATCGGCAATACCGATTATTTTATCGGTATAGATACCAACGTTCTCAATAACGGTGGACCTGCCCCCCGATTACAGCTTGGGGCCGCTGTTGTGCGTGCCGAGCCGCCAACGGGTGTCATTACGACGACGATTAACTCGGCCTGGGTCTATGTGGCAGGCGGAACGAATGCGTCAAATACCCTGCAAGATACGATCTTCCTCGGTAGCGTCGGCGGCGATGATTCGGTTCCCACCATGCGTACCCCCGATGGCTGGTACTACTCGGGAGTGATCAAAACCTCGTTCGCATTTGGCAGCACTAATTTAAAGGCAAAGGTGCTGTCATTCCACTGGGCGGCAAATATTGACCGCACAAGAAACACTAACGCCGATATCGAGATACAGTTTCGTAAAACAATCACCGCCAGTGGCGAGTGTCCAAACGATGGTGTTTTTAGTCTCACCTCCGCATCAGATGCCTGGAGTAGCCCGCTCGATGGCTTCGCAAGCAGTCCTCTCTACTCACAGGCGGCCGACGCGACAACCTTCTACAACAGTGCCACCTTTGGTACTCAAGATCTCGACGCCAGTTGTATCCAGTATCGCGCCCATCTTACGCAGGATGCCACTGGTGCCGCCGCCGCAGATCCATCAAGCTCACCGCAACTCCTGAGTGTCTATGTCGAAAAGGAGATCTCTGGTAACGCCGACATCAACATCCCAACAAACGGATTCTCAGTAACCCCAACCGCCGATAATCGCATCACCACGGTGATGAACATACAAAACCTCAATGGGAATAACCAGGATCTGACCCTCTCTGTCGCTGATGTGTTGGCTGCTTCGTCCCTAGGATCATCCTATGTGTATGGATCTGGGAACTTCTTTGTCTTATTCTGTAAGGCATATAGCAGCCTCACCGACCCGAATCTGCCCAATCTAACCCTGCCCGATCCGCTTCTTGTTCTCCCCCCCAACTACGAGAAGACATGTCCGGCCTATGCGTCAATTCTTAACTCTGAGATGGGGAAGGGATCAATTATTGATTTGCTCCAATCAAAGAATTCTGGAGGCGAATCACGGTGGTATGACACCTCAACGTTAAAACCGATCAGCGCTATCACGGACCTAATCAACACAAGTGGGCACTACCAGATCGGTCTTGTTATCGATCAGGGTAACAATGTGCCTGAGGGTGAGGTAACGTCAGCAGGCGAGTTAAACAATCGGAGCGAGATACTCACCTTCACGCTGAATACTGATCCCTTGTATCTTGTGATGCTACCGGTGGTGACTCGCTAGTATGGGGGTAGTGCAACGTCAGCCTATGCTATACTGTGCTGACATTGAACGCCGTCCCCCTCGCTCTACCTGACTAGGAAGGAAGCCCCGTATGAGGCGTGGTGGTGTACTCATCCTCTTGATCGTCATGATCGTCATTGTTGGCGGCGTTATGGTCTTCATGTTTCTTCAGGGGCAAGGCACAGGAGTCGGCGGTAATTCCGCCACGACGACGTTGCCAACCGAGCCTCCCCTGGTAGACATCGTGCGCGCTCGTGTTGATATTAAGGCCAACACGGTGATCACGAACAGCGACATGCAGCTTGAACTGGGCAAGGTTCCGCAGTCTGAGTTCGATGTGAAGAAGGATTTCTCGAAGATTGTTGATGTCCAGGGTCAACTGGCGCTGCGCGATATTGGAGCCGGCGACCCGATTGGGAAGTCAGATCTGACTGAGCCGGGTCTCTCGCAGCAAATCCCCACGGCGGAGTCCCCGCGCCCCCGCGATAAGGCATACCCCTTCGTCGTGAATAACCTTTCTGGCGTGTCCGACCAGATCAAGCCCGGCGACTTCGTTGATATTGTCGCTACGTTCGTGATTTCTCGGCGTACCTCCTTCCCTATCGGGGAGACAATGGTACAACAGGGGGCAGTGCAGGTGCCGATGCTCCAGCGCGAGGTGACGGAGGCGGGCTACAGTGTGACGAAGACGATTGTGCAGCGCGCTCAGGTCCTTAAGATTATGCGCCCCCCGGTCGCTCCTCCCGATGCGACGCCGGTAGCGAATGGGGCCGCCGCGCCACAGCCACAATCGAGCAGCCTGCCGCTAGTAGACGCCTCGGGTAAGCCGATTACCGCAACCTCACCCGGCGGCGGGGATCCTTCATCCATCACGCAGGGCATATGGACACTTCTTCTGGCAGTGAATGACCAGGAGGTCGAACTGATTGAGTTCTCGCTTTCGACCAATTCGCGGATGGTACTCGTGCTGCGTGGTGCCGGTGATACGACCTTTGAGCCGTCCATCGGTGCAACCTTCGACCTGCTGGTCTCGGAGTTCGGCGTCCCCCTACCACAGCAGCAGCCGCCAAATGTGATCAGTCCCAACCAGGTGTTTACCCCCGAGCCAACCCGTACCCCTGCACCCACGAGAGTTCCCTAGCGGATGTAATCTAAGGCGTGAGGGAGTGACCTACCTTAGGTACACCTCACGCCTTACCCTTCAGACAGTAGCTTTGACTCGAAAAGTAGCCAAAACGAACAAAACAGTGATACCATACACATATTATTGTATTGAATCGATCTAACCTGCTGAGCCGGCGCGCTGCCAGATGATCGCACTGAGGAGCTAGCTCATGAGTGAGGGTGAAAAAATTCGTGTGATGATCGTTGATGATATCGTCGATACACGCGAACAGTTAGAGAAGTTGCTGTTCTTTGAGAAAGACATTGAGGTTATCGCCAAGGCGAGCAACGGGCGCGAGGCTGTCGCGATGTCCAAACAGCTTCACCCCGATGTCATCCTCATGGATATTAATATGCCCGATATGGACGGGATCGCCGCCACTGAGGCGATCATGTCCCAGGATCCGTCGGTTCAGGTCATCATTATGAGCGTCCAGGGCGAGACTGACTACCTGCGCCGGGCCATGCTGGCCGGGGCGCGGGAGTTTCTCACCAAGCCGATCAGTGCTGATGACTTGTATAAGTCAATCCGCCACGTTCATCGCTTGACCACCTCCCGCCCACGACCAGTGGCCGCGACGAGTGACTCGGGTGGTGGGGCCAGCGCAGGCGGTCCATCAAGTGAGGGCCACATCATCGCGGTCTTCAGCCCCAAGGGTGGCGTTGGTACATCTTCTGTCGCCGCAAACCTCGCGGTCGCTATACGTCAGATGACCAATAGGAAGGTTGCCCTGGTTGATGCGAATGTAATATTTGGCGACCTCAGTGTCATCCTCAATCTGCGCTCCGACAAGACGATTATCGATCTCGCTACTCGTATTGATGATATTGATCGTGAGTTGCTTAATGATGTGCTGGTTACCCATACTTCGCAGGTGAAGGTACTCCTCGCACCACCCGATCCGCAGCGCGGCGAGTTGGTGACGTCGGATCATATCCGCACGATCCTCGATCTGATGCGCCGCGAGTTTGATTACATCGTTGTGGATACGCCAGCCTCCTTCCAGGATCGTTCCCTGGCCGTCCTCGATATGGCTCATCGGATCGTGACACTGATGACCTTAGAGATGCACTGCATCCGCAACATTAAGCTCTTCCTTGAGGTCGCCGAACTGCTGGAATATCCCCACGAAAAAGTCATGCTGGTGCTGAATAAGGCATCCAACCGCACCGGCATCCGGGCTGAGGACGTGGAGAAAAATATCCAGCGCAAGGTGGCATTCCAGATCGGTGATGCCGGTCCCGATATTACCTTCTCGATTAATCAGGGCGTGCCTCTGGTCATTGGCAAGCCAACCCACCAGGTCGTGCGTGATATTGTCGCCCTGGCAAAAGAACTGGGCGCGGGAGCAAAGGCATCTGAGCCAACCGTCGCGGGGCAGCCTCCCGTGCCTGAGAAGAAGCCCGGATTGTTCTCGCGGCTGAGCCCGCGACGCTAAGTAACAGTGGCGTTGGGGTGAGCGGTGTTCGCCCCGATGTCTCCCACCGGAGGAACTGCACCTATGTCTCTCCTCAAGCGAATCGGCGGGGCAGCACCGAGCGAGGTGCCGTCGTCTGCCCAGCGCCAAGGCAGTACAACTCCACGGTTCGATTCTCCCGTACGCCCGGCTGGCAGTAACGATGATACGTTTAATGAGATCAAAATACGTGTTCAGAATCGCCTAATCAATGAACTTGACCCAAAGCTTGATCTTGCGAATAAAGCGAAGGTGCGCAAGCAGGTGGAGGATACGTTTAACTCCATCCTTGACGGCGAAAGCATTGTGATGACCCGTGGCGAGCGATCTCGGCTCTTCGATACCATTGAGGCCGATATTATTGGCCTTGGGCCTATCGAACAACTGCTCTCTGACGATGAGATCAGCGAAATTATGGTCAACGGCCCTAAGCGGATTTACATTGAAAAAAAGGGCAAGTTGATCCGCACCGACATCACTTTTGCCAACGATGACCATGTACTCAGGATTATTGATCGGATCGTCGCTCCGCTTGGCCGACGCATTGATGAGTCGTCGCCGATGGTGGACGCTCGTCTTCAGGACGGATCGCGTGTCAACGCAATTATTCGGCCCTTGGCACTTAACGGGCCGACGATCACCATCCGAAAGTTTCGCAAGAATCCCCTGACAATCGCCGATCTCGTTCGCTACGGCTCAATAAGTCGCGAGATGGCTGATTTCCTGGAAGCGTGTGTGAAGGCCCGACTGAATGTGGTGGTCGCTGGTGGTACGGGTTCTGGTAAAACGACCCTGCTGAACGTGCTTTCATCTTTTATTCCTGAGGACGAGCGAATTATCACGGTGGAGAATGCTGCGGAACTCCAATTAGTTCAGGATCACGTTGTCACACTTGAGTCACGGCCACCCAATGTAGAGGGACGTGGCGAGGTGAGCATCCGCGATTTGGTGATCAACTGCTTGCGTATGCGCCCCGAACGGATTGTGGTAGGCGAATGTCGTGGTGGCGAGACGCTCGACATGCTTCAGGCAATGAATACAGGCCACGACGGATCGATGACGACGATCCACGCAAACTCCCCGCGTGATGGGATTGGCCGCATCGAGACGATGTGCCTGATGGCTGGCATGGATCTGCCTGCTCGCGCCATCCGTGAGCAGGTGGTGTCGGCAGTTCATGTCTTCGTACAGCAGTCGCGTATGCAAGATGGTTCGCGCCGCATCACGCAGATCACCGAGGTGAGTGGGATGGAGGGTGATGTAGTCGTTCTCCAGGATATTTTTGTTTTTGAGCAGACCGGCCTTGATGAGCGCGGAAAGATCGTTGGGCAGCTTCGCCCCACCGGCGTTCGCCCCAGATTTATTGAGAAGTTCGAGTCAATGAATATCTTTCTGCCTTCCAATACCTTTGGCATGGGCGGCGATAGGTTTGGGATCTAACGATACCTTCTTCATGCTTCTGAGAAGGTTAAAGGCACTGGAGTTGATGCCGTAGCCAACTGTTCCAGAAGGCCAGGATGATACGCGGAATACTATGGACAGGATGTTCGCTCCAGACAAGTTGCCGATCACTTTAGTGGGCATTGGCGTGCTGGTGATCCTGATCCTTGCGCTGATCTGGATCCTTTCGCGCAAACCAAGCACTCCCGATGTCTCACAGCGCCTTGCGGAATTTGCCGGTCGCACTGACGAATCCTCAAGCGGGCCAGCTGCTGCAAAGCAGGCCATGGAACGCATTGACAAGGTTGTCTCGAAGAGTAAGCGGGGCGGTGATCTGGCCCGTGATTTGGCGCGGGCCGACCTGAAGTTCACGGTGGCCGAATTCATGGGGGTAAAGCTCGTAACGGCGGTGATCGGCTTCTTCATCGGCTTGTATCTTGGACGGGCCAACACGATGGCCATGTTTGGAGCAGGCTTGATGGGCGCTGTTATCTGCTCGTTTGCGCCGAACATCTACATGGGCTCGCGGGCGAAGGGTCGGATCAAGTCGTTTAACAACCAGCTTGGCGATACCATCACGATGATGGCCAACGCCTTGCGCGGCGGCTTCAGCTTCCTGCAAACCCTCGATATGGTGGCCCGTGATGCTCCTGCACCGATGTCGGCGGAATTTCGGCGGGTGGTGCAAGAGGTTGGTCTGGGACGATCTACCGAGGAGGCACTCCAGAGCCTGCTCCGTCGTATGCCTTCCGAGGATCTTGATTTGCTGATCACGGCGGTGAACATTCAGATGGAGGTGGGCGGTAATCTGGCTCAGATTCTCGATACGATTGGCCACACGATCCGCGAGCGCGTACGGATCAAGGGTGAGGTTCAGACGCTCACTGCCCAAGGACGAATATCGGGATGGGTGATCACCGCCCTGCCGGTTGGCCTAGCTATATTTATTTCGGTGGTAAACCCTACGTATATGGCACCAATCTTCACCTTCGGCATGCCACCACAGAGCTGGTGTTGCCTACCGGTAGCCTCTATTGTGATGATTGTCATCGGATTCTTTGCGATCATGAAGATCATGGATATTGAGGTCTAAGAGGTGCTGCAATGACCACTCCTCTGATAGTGCTGGTACTGGCGGTGGTAGTGCTGGGTGTGCTGACGGTCTTTGTCGTAAGGCGCACCCGCAAGCCGGATGAGATCAGTAAACGGCTCAACCAGTTCACTGAACGGCAAATGACGCTGGAAGAAATGGAGCTTCAGCAGCCGCTGATGCAGCGGGTATTTGTGCCTGCGATGCGATCGGTTCTGGCGGTACTTGGCAAGTATGGAGCCAAACAAAGCGGTGAGCGTCTACGCACAAATCTACAGCAGGCTGGTAACCCCGGTGGCATCACGCCAACGATGTTTGTTGGTCTGCGTGTGGTGCTTGCCCTGGTGATCGGTGTGATCATTACAGTGGTGACGATGCAGTCCATGCCGCTCTCCCAAGGGTTGCTGTACAGCGCCGTCGGCTTTGTTCTCGGCTATATGCTCCCGGTGATGTGGCTTGGTCGGAAGATCGGGGGGCGCAAGAAGATGATTACAAAAGCACTCCCTGACGCCCTCGATTTGCTGTGTATTAGTGTAGAGGCTGGTCTCGCATTTGACCTCGCCCTCCAGCGAGTGACCCAGAAATGGGACGATGAGCTGGCGCGTGAGTTTAAAAAGGTTCTGTCGGACATCCGCCTTGGTCGGACACGTCGCGAGGCGCTGAAAGATCTGTCGATCCGTTGCGGTGTTGAGGATGTACAGACCTTCACCGCCGCCGTGATTCAGGCCGACCAACTCGGTGTCTCGATGTCGAAGATCCTGCGCCTCCAATCGGATCAGATGCGGGTACGGCGTCGGCAGCGCGCGGAGGAGACGGCCCAGCAGGCACCAATCAAGATGCTCTTCCCAATGGTGTTCCTGATCTTCCCCGCCCTCTTCGTCGTGATCCTCGGGCCGGCGATACCGCGTATCATGAAGAGCTTCGGCGGGCTCTAGGATCTCTCTTTCTGTGGGCGCCCCCGGCCACTAGGTTGGTCGGGGGCGTTGTGTGTGATGAACCTGCGCGTTGCCAATACCACTCGCGGTACCGTACTCGCTGAGCAGTGCGAGCAGGCCCGCAGTTTCTTCGCCCGTGGACGTGGGCTTATGGGCCGTGATCAGCTTGGCCCTGGCTCCGGTCTCCTGATTGACCCCTGCTCAAGCATCCACACCTTTTTCATGCGCTTCCCGATAGATGTGGTCTTTATTGACCGCGCCGGGCGGGTGGTTGGCCTACGCGCCGAGATGCCCCCCGGCAAACCCTATGCCGGGGCGTGGCATGCCCGTGCGGTGATTGAACTGCCCTCTGGCGTGATTGTTGCAAGCCGGACAGAGGTGGGCGATGTGCTGGTGCTGGGTGGCTCGTGAATGCACCAGAGAACAGGAAACGGGGAATAGGGAATAGGGAGCTTGTTGTCGGTTTCCTGTTACCCGTTGCCTGCTGCCTTGGTCTTTACCTACTCACCCTCACCCAGGTTCACACCTTTGATGCGCTCTCGTACATCCTTGATATTGATCGCAAACCCTGGCCCGAGCTGTTTCACCCGCATCACCTGGCCTATGGCCCCCTGGGTGCCTTGCTGCGCGCTGTCGCCTTGTTGTTTGGCTGGCGCGGCAGTGCGGCCCTGCTCATCCAGACGACTAACGCCTTGGCCGGGGCCGTTGGTGTGACAATCTTCGCCGGGGTGGTGCGACGGGCCACAGGTCGGGTTGATCTGTCTGTCGTTGGGGCGCTCCTGCTTGGATCGAGTTACGCTTTCTGGTACTACGCCGTCGAGGTTGAGGTCTACACGATTGCCTGTCTCTTCCTGATTCTCGCCCTCGCACTGCTGAGTGATCTCCTGCATCGCCCATCCCTCGCCCTGGCTGCAGCCCTTGGTCTCGCCCAGGGTTTCGCTGTCCTCTTCCACCAGACGAACGTGCTGCTGAGCGTGCCGGTGGCGGTGGCGTTGTTGGCAGGAGGGAGGAGGGATGAAGGAGGAGGGAGTCGATCTTCATCCTTCATCCTTCATCCTTCATCCTTCATCCTTCATCCTTCATCCTTCATCCTTCATCCTTCATCCTTCATCCTGCTCCCCGCCTACCTCCTGCCCCTTGCCCTGATTGTTGGTGGTTCCTACTTGTGGGTTGGCTTGGGGGTGAGCGGGTTCCGTAGTTGGGCCGAGCTATCGGCGTGGATGGAGGGCTATGCTCGGACGGGGTGGTGGGGCGGGACGGTGGACGGATCGAAGATTGCCGGATTGGGCGTAGGGCTGAGTACGGCAGTAACTCCACCGGGCTGGGAGATTCTACCACTTGGGCTGTTGGTTGTTCTGATCGTTAATCTACGTGGCCTGCGATCTGCGCCACGTGGCCTGACCTGGGTACTGCTGGCCTGGCTGCTGACTTACGGGGCGTTCTTTCTCTGGTGGGAGCCAAGCAATATCGAGTTCTGGATTGCGAGTCTGCCACCCTTTTACCTTCTGATTCTCTTAGCAGTGTCGGGACAGAATGCGGGAGGTCGGTGGTCAGTTGTTGCTCTGTTCGTACTTGGGCTCGCCATGTTCGGCATCAACATAAGCGCGATTCATCAGCGCGGCGATGAATCAACCGACTTGCAGCGGCAGATGACCAATGCCCTGGCGACCAAGAGCGCGCCCGGCGACCTGCTGGTGGTGCCCGATGGCCTGCTCGAACTCTACCTGCCCTACTACGCGGGTCGTGAGAGTGTGATTTCGCTGACTCAGGCGATGACGGCCAGTGGCAGCGATTGGCCTGCGGCATGCGGCACTCTGCGCGGGCGGGTGGAATTGGCTCTGTCTAGTGGCTACGCGGTTGTTGCCGTGGGCGACGCGCTGCGGCCCAACCCTGCGCCCGTTGGCGAGCCACCGTCAATGATGGAGCGCTTCCGGCTGACACCTGACCAGGTGGCGGACTGCTATGCGCCGCTTTCTCCGATGTTTCAGGTGGCGCGCCTTGGGCCGGGACTTCCCGACTATCGCCGCATCGCCCCGTCCCAGGAACTGGCCGACGGTGTTGGCTGGGACTTTCGGCGCGGCGCGTGGGGCTGGCGGGGAGAGAATATCGGCCCGACGGACAAGAGCGCCGCCGGATGGGTGCTGACCCCAGGGGCCGACCCGTCGCTGCGCAGCCCACCCCTCACGATTGATGTTTCGCGCTACAGTGCAATCGAACTGCGAATAGCGGCGTCCACGACAGCCCGCGATGCCCAAATCTTCTTTCTCGATGCGGATGGACAGGCCAGCGAAGATCGCTCGCTGCGCGTTACACTCCAGCCCGGCCCAGCAATGCACACCTACCGCCTGGATCTGCGCGGTGTATCGGGCTGGGGCAGTCGGGTCAGCGGGCTGCGCCTTGACCCGGTGGGGGCAGGGGATGGCGGAGGGGTAACAGTGGAGTCGATCCGGCTGCTGCCGTAATTACGCACTAGATAAGGTTTCAGGTGTGAGGTTTCAGGTTTCAGGTCGAGCGCATCACGATGCCACATTCCGGCCTGAACTGTAAAGTATCTGCGAACCTTGTCCTACCGCAGAAGTCACGCTGTCTTCGTTTTCTTTGCGTCTTTGCGTCACATCATCATCATACGTTTGACGCAAAGGCGCAAAGACTCTCGCTTCGCTCAGCGTGATAGATCACACGCCGGGATTCGCATCGGTGCGAATGATCGTCCCAGCGTCACGCAACCCCGCGCCAAGGACGTCGGTTAGCAGGCCAGGATGCGGGCCGATCAGTCGCACTTCTAGGCCGGGGATGGCAGAAACCAGTCGCCACATCAGATCGAGCTTGCTGCGCATTCCGCCGGTCACATCCACCGCGTGCGAGCCACCTGTGGCGTGAAGTACCGCATCGAGGTTGGCGAATGTGATCAGCGGGATGCGCTCGGCATACGGATCTGTTCGCGGATCGGCGGTATAGATAGCATCTTCGCCGACGAGGATGATTCGTGTCGGATGTAAGTCGGTGGCGAGAGCGAGGTGGGCCAGGAGTTGCTCGGTAGAGATGATCGCGCTACCCTGCTGGCTATCGAAGGCCACATCGCCGTGGATCACCGGAATGAGTCCGTGAGCGAGGGCGGCGGCGACCGATGCGGTATCCCAGGCGACAATCTGGCCACCGCTACAGCGCATGGCGGCGGAGGGTTGGATCTCGACGGCGGGCACCCCTGCGACGAGCAGAGCATCCACCACAATTCGGTTGAGGCGCAGGGCGGCCCCGGCGGTGAGGGCAAATCCCATCCAGTCGGCATCGGGAGCCAGACCACGATGGACGCCATACATGGCGGCGTAATGGTGGCCGAAGGAACCGCTGCCGTGGCCGATCAGCAGACGTAGATGAGGATTGGCGGCGCGGGCCTGGGCGATCTCTTCAGCTAGCCGCGTAATCAGGGGCAGGTCGGCGGCCTCGCGCCCGGTCTTATCGGTGATCACAGAGCCGCCGAGCTTGATGAAAGTGTACATGGGCGCTGCCTACTTAGGAAAGAGGAGCAGCACTGTGAGCACTGCGATCCCCCAGAGCATAACGCTGCCAGCTAGGGGTATATCCTTCAGCAGCAGTTCATCGGGAGAGCCGCCCTCACCCCGAATATAGATCAGATAGAGGTAGCGAAAAATTGCGTAGATCACAAAGGGGATCGTCGCCATCAGCATTGGGTAAGGCTTCTGGGGGGCCACGGGAGCCAGAAAAGCAGTGATGCTGTAGGTCATGATAATGCTCGCCGTGACGATTGACATCATCTGGTCGAGCATTGGTAGCGAGTACTCCTGAAGGATGCGCCGGTGTTCGCCGGCCCCGCCCTCAAGCAGCACCAGTTCGTGGCGGCGCTTGCCAATGCCCAGGAAGAGCGCCAGGAGCAGCATACAGAGCAGCAGCCAGGGCGTAATCAGCACGTGGATCACCACCCCGCCGCCGATTGCCCGCAACACAAAGCCCGTCGCCAGGACGAGGATGTCGAGCAGGACGACGTTTTTGAGCCAGTAGGTGTAGAGGAAACCCTGGACAGCGATATAGGTGAGGAGTATGCCGAGAAAGTGCATGCGCGGATCAATCATCACGGCGATGGGGATTACCGCGATGATCAGGATGCTGGCAGCGACGATCCCGACGATCGGGCTGAGTTGGCCGGATGCAAAGGGCCGGTTGCGCTTCTTCGGGTGGGCGCGATCTTTCTCAATATCAACGAGGTCGTTAACAAGGTAGATCGCGCTAGCGGCCATGCAGAAGGCACCGAAAGCTGCAACCACCCTCAGCGTGGGCCAGGGGTTCTGCCAAAACAGCCATAGCCGCTGCTCAGAGAAGACCAGGGCAGCGAAGACAAAGATATTCTTCACCCACTGACGCGGGCGCATGGCCCGTAGGAGCAGAGCAAACATATGCGGTTGCAGCGCAACGCTTGTTGCGCCGACGGGGCGATCTGTTGAGAGATTGTTCATGATCTCCTGCTGAGTGAACAGTGCAAAGCCGTTGGATTGTACCCGAGCCATCTAGGGGCGTCAATACGACTCTCGGTGGTGGGTTGTGATCATTTGCAGCCGCATCAGAAATGAGCATAATTGCCCCTTGACAGAGCGGCCTGTCGGGCGTAGATTCTAGCACTATGCATGAGCTACTGATCGCTACCCATAACCCTGGCAAGCTGCGTGAGTTCGCCGCGATCTTCGATGGCCTTGGCCTGACCCTGCGCACCCTTGACGACCTCGGCATCCGCGAGGATGTGGAGGAGACAGGGACAACCTTTGAGGAGAACGCTCGCCTGAAGGCCGAGGGCTACCTGGCCCTCAGCGGTCTGCCCACCTTGGCCGACGATAGCGGGCTGGAGGTGGCGGCACTCGGCGGTGCCCCCGGTATCTACTCGGCGCGCTACGGTGGGGTGAAGGGCGAGGCCCAGCTTCAGTATCTGCTCGATCAGATGCAGGATGTACCCTGGCACCAGCGTCTGGCCCGCTTTGTCTGCGTGATTGCCCTGGCCCGCCCCGGCCAACCCACTCAGTTCGTCCAAGGAACCTTGCCCGGTGTGATCGAACTGGCTCCACGCGGCTCCGGTGGATTCGGCTACGACCCGCTGTTTTATTTGCTGGATTACGATCAGACCATGGCTGAATTACCGGCTGAGACGAAGAACCAGATCAGCCATCGTGCCGAGGCGGCGCGGGCGGTACGGGAGATCCTGGCAGGGATGATGTGAGACAAGGTTTCAGGTACCAGATGTCAGCATGACAGTTCGTAGTGCAGGCTTCCAGCCTGCCGACGCGCATCTAGCGGGCTGGAAGCCCGCACTACGAACTACGAACGCCGCACACTGTAAAGCTGATTTGAACCTTGTCTAAGAGTACTCAATCGGATAGTGAAATAGTGCCTAGAATGTGGGGCACAGCCCCAGGAAAGTAAGGTTGCTCGATGCCAATCGCGAAAATGGACTATATCTGGTTTAATGGCGAACTGGTTGCGTGGGACAAAGCGACGATCCATGTGCTCTCGCATGTGGTTCACTACGGCACAAGTTTCTTTGAGGGTATCCGCTGCTACGAGACACCCAAGGGCACGGCGATCTTCCGGCTGACGCCGCACATGCGTCGGCTGGTGGACTCGGCGAAGATTTACCGCACCGAGATTCCCTACTCGCTTGATCAGATGGTGGCGGCCGTCAAGGAGACGGTGCAGGCGAACAAGCTGCGGGCTGGCTACATCCGCCCGGTGGTCTACCGGGGCTACGGTGAGATCGGCGTGAACCCGCACGGCAACCCGGTTGAGGTGGCAATTGCCACAATTGAGTGGGGTAAGTATCTGGGTGCCGACGCCATGGAGAACGGCGTGGATGTCTGCGTCTCGTCGTGGAACCGCTTTTCGCCCAACACCCTGCCAGCGATGTCAAAGGCTGGCGGCAACTACATGAACTCGCAACTGATCAAGATGGAGGCGTTGGCCAACGGCTACTCTGAGGGTATCGCCCTCGACAGCAATGGTCATGTCAGCGAAGGCAGCGGCGAGAACCTCTTCCTCGTTCGCGACGGCGTGGTCTACACGCCGCCAGCCAGTTCGTCCATCCTGAGCGGGATTACCCGCGACACGGTGATTACCTTGCTGGGCGAGATGGGTGTGGAAGTGCGCCAGCAGATCGTCCCACGCGAGATGCTTTACGTGGCCGATGAACTCTTCTTCACCGGCACCGCCGCCGAGGTCTCGCCGATCCGCTCGGTGGATCGCATCACGGTGGGCAAGGGTCGGCGCGGCCCGATTACCGCCGAGGTGCAGGCGATCTTCTTCGCCATTGTCCATGGCGAGCGTGAGAATTCCCACGGCTGGCTTGAATATGCTCATGCGTAGGGATGAGGGATGAGGGAGAAAGGATGAGGCGTCCCTCATCCCTCATCCTTCCTCCCTATTGCGCGGGCGGATTCGTTGGGCTATAATGCGACCTTGTGGGCGGCCTCGGGCCGTCCCTATGCTGGCAAAGCAAAAAGGCCAGCATCCTGAGTTAGGATACGGGCCTCCTCTGAATTCTGCTACGGCCACCGCGAAAAGGGCTAACGGACCTTTGTCAGCGTCCGTATGCACTGGGTGCAAATACGAATCTGCTCGGGCTTGCCCGCATCGTTCAGAACCGTTGTCTTCTGTAGGTTTGGCCGCCACATGCGGTTGGTGCGGCGCTTTGAGAAGCTAACGTTGTGACCGAACGAGGGAGCCTTGCCGCACATCTTGCACTTCGCCATTTCAGTGGTACTCCAGATAGTATCGTAATAAAGATTGTATTTTGCGTGTATCTGCGAGAATATACCATACCGTACCCCCTTTGGCAAACGTTTGGCGCTTGGGACTGGCCTCCGCCGTCGGCGGTAGGTCAGCCTGACTGAGATAGGTGTCCTAATGGCGAAGATAAAGATCGTGACTGACGGGACGGCTGACATCCCCGCTGAATTGGCCCGCGAGCTTGGAATTGAAGTGGTGCCACTGCTGATTCATGCCGACGATAAAATTTATCGGGTCGGCATTGATGTCACGGATGAGCAACTCTACGATATGCTGATCTCGGGCCACCCGCGATTTAAGGTGGCATCGCCCTCGGCGGCGGTGTTTGAGCAACTCTACCGGCGTCTGGTGGGTGATGTGGACTACGTATTTTCGATCCACCTAAGTACGCACCTGGGCGATATTTACGCAAATACGGTACAGGCACGCAGCAAAGTGCCTGCTTCAACAACACGGATCGAGCTAGTAGATAGCAAGTCGTCTTCGGCGGGACTCGGCTCGGTGGTGCTGGCGGCTGCTCGCGCCGCCCGCGAGGGCGCGACGCCTGATGAGGTGAGCCGCCTGATCAATGCGATGGTGCGCCACACCCACGTCTGCTTTTTTGTTGATACGATGGAGCATTTGGAGTCGGCGGGTCGTCTGACAATCACTGGCTCGGTACTCGGCTCGATGCAGCGGATCAAACCGCTGATGATCCTGGATGAGGGCGAGATCGTGCCCTACGAACGCACCCGCACCCGCGCTAAGGCAATCGAGGGTCTTTTCACCTTTATCGAGGATTTCCCGCGAGTCCAAGAGGTGATTGTACTTTTCGCCACTACCCCTGAGGATGTCGAGAAATTGCTGGAAAAAGTTGAGCCGATCTTTCCGCGTGAAAAAGTACAGATCGCTCGCTTTGGTCCCAGCATCGCCGCACATCTCGGATCCGGTGCCATGGGTGTAACCGTGTTTGAGGGGTTTGAGTAGGGACGTAACAGTCAGCGCAGCATGCCGACTGCTGCGCCCTTACAGAAAGAGCCTGTAAAGCCCAGGAGCTTTAGAAACTGCTGAAAAAGTCCGGCCTTCAGCAGGTGAATCTATGGGTACACGCATCCAACATACGAATCTCGTCTGCGCCCACCGCCTAAGTCGGTGCCTATCCCCGTGTGGAGGGAGGCGATTAAGCCGCCTGGCTATCGTCTTTCAGGCGCAGGCGATCCTTGACCAATCCGGCCGTGCGAGCCTGTGCGACAACCCCATTAAAGATCTGCTCGTACACCTCCCCGCCCAGGCGGGCGCGGAACACCGTCAGCACGCTCGGATGGGGCAGGCAAGCGGTCAGTCCCAGGTGCAAGAAGATGACGAAAGGCAACATTATAGCGCGCTCCTTGCTTTGAGCGAATCGTACCACGGCGGCCCACATTTTTCAGCAGTCTCTAAAGCTCCTGGGCTTTACGGGCTATTTCCGTAATACGAGAGGGGTGAGCGCCGTGGGCGATCACCCCTCTGGATTGTTGTGCAGGGAAGGGACAGAGATGAATTTTCTTCCCTGCCCCCTGCCCCCTGCCCCCTGCCCCCTTGTCTTAGGCGTCGCCGATCCAGGGCCAGGAGCGACGGCGCATATGGGCACGGGTGTAGGCCACCGCCTCGGCACGATCTTTGAGCTGGAGCTGGCGAATGGCCTCGCCGGTATGATATTTGATCGCCCGCTCGCTGTAGCCAAGCAGGCGGCCAATCTCTTTATAGGTATTCCCCTGGGCCAGCAGAGTGAGGATGCGGATCTGATGGTGCGTGAGCATACTGGAGGGATCCGGCTGGTGGGTATCGTCCTGACGCATCTGACTGGCCAGAGCACCAAGCACGCGCTGGGCCAGCACGGGTGAGAGGGCCGCCTCGCCACGCATCAGGCCAAGGATGTACTCGCTCAGCCGGTCAATATCAACATTCTTGAGCAGGTAGCCTGCTGCACCGTGGCGTACCGCCTCAAAGAGCGTGGCGTCGTCTTCGGCCATCGTGAGCATGACGATCCGTGCGTCGGGCCGCTCATCCATAATGGCGCTGGTGGCTTCCAGACCACCCATCTCGGGCATTTCCACATCCATCAGGATGATGTCGGGCTGGAGCGCACGGGCCTGCTCAATCGCCGACCGACCGCTGCTGGCTACCCCGGCAATGGTGAAACCACGGCTAATCAGCAGGCGCTTAATCACTTTAAGGAAGAGTTCATCATCATCCACCAGCAGCAGGTGGATGTTCCCGCGTGGATGGGCATCGCTAGATGGTGGGCGGATCTGGGCAAGTGGCTGCGGTGTGGGTATGGTGAGGCTGCGCTGCAGCAAATCAACCGTGCGCTGTATCTCCAACGGGTCGGTGGGGTAGAGCAGGGTACTCTGGGTGATTAGGCCGACCAGTTCGCCTGCAGAACCAACCACAATGATCCGGCGCACATGGGCACGATCCATAGCTTGGTGAACATCCCAGAGCGAGGCTTCTGGGGCGACGCTGATCAGTTGCGGGGCCAGGATCTGACGGGCCGAGGTGGTAGCGAGGTTCATCGGCGCAGCGTGGGCGCGGGCGATGTCACGCTCGGTGATCAGGCCGAGGGGCAGGAGTCTGTTGCCCGCGCCGGGCATGACGATCACCACACAGCTCACCTTATACTCGTCCATGATACGGGCAACCCCGATCAGAGGCTGGTCGGCCTCGGCGGTGATCGGATCTGTTACCATCACCTCGGCCACCGTGCGTAGACGCATGAGCATCGCCGGAGTAATCGCGGCGCAGATACTCTCGTGCGAGATCACCCCGGCAACGTGGCCTTCGTCGTTAATGACCACCAAGTGGTGAATCTGGTGCTGCATGAGCAGCCGCAGGGCAGCCCCGATACCCTCGGGGTGGCTGTGGGAGATCGTGATGATCGGGTGCCCCCCCAGTACATTGCCCGACGTAGCTCCATTCGCCGCCAGGTGAACGATATCACGCATCGTGAAGACATGGGTGAGGTGCCCGTTGGCGCGGATGAGGGCGCATGTCGCACCGTGCTGATTGAGCTGTGCCAGCACTGTGCTAACCGGGGTCTCATGGTCAACAATGAGCGGATCGGTATTCGTAACCTCAGCAAGGCTAGGAAGGAAGGTAGATCCGTATGATACGTTCATTCTGCTCACGACAGGCTTAGAAATACGGGAAGCGCAGTAGATGAGACGCGGGAAAGCGTTGGAGGACATCGCGGTAAAATGTGCAGACGACTACTATATATTCTACATGCACAGTAATGATTGCGCTACCTCTCTTCGCGAAGGTACCTCAATATGACCGGCAACTGTGAGAGCATTCCTTTGAAAGAGGCAAAACGTGACAACAGCAGAGCGGATCGCGCCGACAGGAAGAACGCGCATGGGGATGGCGCAGATCACGGCGGCGGCGCTGATCTGGGGAACAATCGGGGTAGCGGTGAGCCTGCTTTACCGGCTGGCCCCCGCCGACCCGCTGGGGGTGGGGTTTCTGCGCCTGCTGATCTCGGCCCCGGCCCTGCTCATTCTCGGGCAGGTAGTGGTGGGGCCAGGCTTCTTACGGGTGCGCCGTGCCGACCTGGGGGTAATCGCGCTGATGGGCGTGGCCTTTGCGTCCTACCAAGTCTGCTATTTCGCCGCCATCCCTCGCTTGGGGGTAGCGGCTGCCGTGATGATCAATATCTGTAGTGCGCCCGTGATCACGGCGTTGCTGTCCCGCGTATTCCTCGGCGAGCGCCTAGGTCGGGCGGCGCTCCTGGCTATGGGTGGCGCGATGGTAGGTACGGGCCTGCTGATAGGCGGGGTGCCGCAGGCGGGCGATACGGCCACCCTGCTGAGCGGCGCGGCCCTGGCCCTGGGCGCGGGTCTCTCGTATAGCGTGGTGACAATGACCGGGCGGGCTGTGGCCGCCCGCTATCACCCGCTCCAGCCCATTGCGCTGGCCTTTAGCCTGGGTGCGCTGCTCCTGGCCCCCCTGGCCCTGAGTAACGGCCTGTACCTGGCCTACCCGCCGGCTGGCTGGGGCATTCTGCTCTACCTGGGCCTAGTGCCCACCACCGCAGCCTACATACTCTACCTGCGCGGACTCAGCACCACCTCGGCGACCGTATCTACCACTCTTGCGCTGCTTGAACCCCTTGGCTCAACGATCCTGGCCGTCCTCTTCCTCGGCGAACATCTGGCCCCCCTCGGTATCGTCGGTGCCGCGATCCTTCTGGCGAGCATGGGGCTGCTGTACACAAAGGCATAGAGAGAGCAAAGCTCTCTCTATGCCTCTCTCTATGCCTCTCTCTATGCCTTCCTCGCACGGTAGCGCCGAATCAGCGCATTGGTCGAGCTATCGTGATGCAGCTCGGGTTCGCCCTCGGCGCGCAGCGCAAGGACAATCCGTCCGGCCAGTACCTTGCCGAGTTCTACGCCCCACTGGTCGAATGAGCCAATGTCCCAGATCACGCCTTGGGTAAAGACGCTATGCTCGTAGAGAGCCACCAGCGCCCCCAGCACTGCCGGGGTGAGCTTTTCTGCCAGGATGGTGCTGGTCGGGTGGTTACCGGGGAAGGTGCGGTGAGGCACCAGCCATGCCGCCGTACCATCAGACGCTACCTCCTCAGCGGTTTTGCCGAAGGCCAGGGCTTCGCTCTGGGCGAACATATTGGCCATCAGGAGATCGTGATGATCTCCCAGGGGGTTCAGGCTCTTGCAAAATCCGATCAGATCGCACGGGAAGAGCTTCGTACCCTGATGGATGAGTTGGTAGAACGAGTGCTGGCCGTTCGTACCCGGTTTCCCCCAGTAGATCGCCCCGGTCTGGTAGTCCACCTCAGCCCCGCTCAGGGTCACCCGCTTGCCGTTACTCTCCATCGTAAGCTGCTGGAGGTAGCCGGGGAAGCGGCTCAGGTACTGGTCGTAGGGCAGCACGGCCACGGTATCGGCGTCGAAGAAACTGCTGTACCAGACGCTCAGCAGGCCCATGAGGGCAGGCAGATTCTGGGCCAGGGGTGCGCTGCGGAAATGCTCGTCCATCGCACGGGCACCGGCCAGTATCTGGCGGAAGCCCTCCGGCCCGAGGGCGATCATCGTCGAGAGACCGATGGCCGAGTTCATCGAGTAACGCCCGCCTACCCAGTCCCAGAAACCAAACATGTTTGTGACATCAATGCCAAACTTGGACACCTCGGCGGCATTGGTGGAGACAGCGACGAAATGCTTGGCCACAGCAGCATTATCGCCGAGGGCGGCCAGCAGCCATGCCCGCGCACTGCGGGCGTTAGTCATCGTCTCCAGGGTGGTGAAGGTCTTTGAAGCGACGATGAAGAGCGTGCTGGCCGGATCGAGGTCGCGCACCGTCTCAGCAAAGTCCGTGCCATCCACATTTGAGACAAAGCGGAATGAAATGTCGCGCTGGCTATAGTGGCGTAGCGCTCGGTAGGCCATCATCGGGCCGAGGTCGGAGCCACCGATTCCGATATTGATCACCGCGCGGATGCGCTGGCCCGTGTGCCCTAGCCATTCGCCCGTCCGCACACGATCACTGAAGTCGGCCATACGGTCGAGAACAGCATGAACATCAGGAACAACATTATGTCCATCAACAAAGATGACCGCATCGCGGGGGGCACGCAGGGCGGTGTGCAGCACCGCACGACCCTCGGTGATGTTAATCTTCTCGCCGCTAAACATAGCATCAGCGCGCCCCGACAGGTCGCAGGCATCAGCGAGCCGCACCAACAGGCCGAGGGTCTCATCGGTAACACGGTGCTTTGAGTAGTCGAGGAAGAGACCGGCGGCATCGGCAGTGAGCCGCTCGCCGCGCCCAGGATCCGCTGCGAACAGATCGCGCAAGTGCGCCTTACCGACCGTCTTGTAATGCTCGGCCAAGGCTCGCCACTCGGGGCGGGCCGTAAGGCTCCGGCTAGGGATGCTCATAACTTTTCCTCATGCTTCTGGGGACTCTCGATGTACTCACATCAGCATACAGCCACGAGAAACAACGCAGGCACAACGTGGTGGTCGCTGATGATGCAAGTGTGCAGCATACGTCTGACCGATAGGTGTGGGCTGTGCAAAGCCCATCATACCGCACCTACGCAAGTGGCGATATGGCGTATCGTAGACGCCATACATACGATCTCAGAGAGAAATTCCAGACCTCTCTCTGTGCGGGTATCGGGATAGGTTACGATATTGTTCTGCCCTTATTGCCGAAAAAGGCTATTTTCGAGATAACGCTAGACAGACTCTGCTCTCGGTACTATAATTGGCATCATCGTCACCTGCGTAACGATCCGTCCCCACAATAAAGCCCCAACGGGGCATCGGTTGTGTCGGACAAACGAGAAACAGGTGGTGATGGATGGGCCTCAAGGCCCCGTAGATGGTATCTTCCCCTCACAATTGAGGAGCAGAACACGAGGAGGCATTTCATGGCAAGTCCGCAGGATGTGAGCAGCACGGCCCCGAAGAGCGGCGACCTGATCGAGACGGTCACGACCATCGGTAACAACATTTCACGTGTGGGTGTTGCCGTCGTAACCGCGCCGACCTATTTCCTTCCGGAAAAATCCCGCACGGATGTCGTCTCGGCAACGAACAATCTCTTCAATACGATCGGCGCACTTCACCTGAGTGTCTTCAAGACGGTCGTTACCGGCCTCGGTACGGTGACACGCGATCTCAGCAAGGCTGTCTCCGATACGTCGGCCCAGTTGGCACCCAAAAAGTAACGCGGAGGGCCTACGGGCTCCTGTTTTTGGCTCGCACACCGCATGGCGCGAAGCTCACCAGAGTCTCGCGCCATTTGGTGTGTTCCGGGGGAATGCACGCATTGAGGCATAATGTGCAACGAAACCCAAACTCCAGCAGAAAGTGGCAGCAATGATGTACACTGAGCGCGCCCGCGAGACGCTCTATGCATGGGTGAAGACCGAAAGCCTGCGCAAACACTGCGAGGCGGTGGCCGCATGCATGGGCTATTTCGCCGAGAAGACCGGTGCCGATGCAGATCTGTGGATCGCTGTGGGACTGTTGCACGATCTTGATTACGAGCAATACCCCGATATGCCTGCCGAGGGATCGGAGACCACCGCGCTCTCCCACGCCCTCATTGATGGGGCAGCCCTGCCCGATCCGCTGCCCGGGCATCCTTTCGTGGGTGTTGCCTACCTGCGTGAGCAGGGCTGGTCGCCCGAGGTGCTGCGCGCTATCCTCAGCCACGCCGACTACAGCGGCATCCTGCCCGAGTCACCGATGGAGCGCACGCTCTACGCGGTGGACGAGCTGAGCGGATTCGTTACCGCCGTCACGCTGGTGCGCCCCGACAAGAGCGTGTATACGGTAGAAGTGCCGTCAGTACGCAAAAAAATGAAGGACAAGGCGTTTGCAGCGAAGGTTAGCCGCGAAGGAATCGCTCACGGTGCCGAGGTGATCGGCATGCCCCTGGAGACTCTGATCGCGGAGGTGATCGCAGCCCTGCGTGCATCTGCCGAACGGCTGGGGATCGCGGGAACAGGGGCGGACAGGAAGTAGGAGGCAGGAGGCAGGAGGAGACCGAATGCAGGTTACTGTGGTGAAGGTGGGCGGAAATGAGCTTGATGATCCGGCCTTCCTTGATAAACTGAGCGCGGCGGTGATGGGATTCGACAGGCCAATGATCCTCGTCCACGGCGGCGGTAAGGAGATCAGCGCCGCCCTGAAGCATTATGATGTCCACAGCAATTTTATCGGTGGGCTGCGCGTCACCTCGCCAGAGGCGATGGCGATCATGCAGATGGTCGTCTGCGGGACGATCAACAAACGGGTGGTGGGCCGGTTGGTCTCCGACGGTGTTCGGGCGATTGGCCTGAGCGGGATCGATCTGGCGTTGCTGGGCTGCGTGCCGCAGCGACCGGGCGGCACGGATCTCGGGCGGGTCGGCATGATCACCCGCGTGGACATAGCAGCTATCCAGGCCATGATCGGCATGGGCTGGTTGCCGGTCTTTGCGCCGGTGGCCCGCAACGAGAGCGATGGCCTGAGCTATAACGTGAACGCCGACCAGGTGGCCCAGGCGATTGCGGGGGCCTTCGTCGGGGCCGAACTTCTCTTTGTGAGCAATGTGCCGGGGGTGATCCTGGGCGGGCGTGTGGCTCCGCAGCTCGGTCGGGCCGACGTGGTGGCGGCAATCGCGTCAGGCGAGATCATCGGTGGCATGATCCCCAAAGTACAAGCCGCCATGGACGCCTTGGATGCCGGGGTCGCCTCAGCGAGGATCACCAATCTAGCCGGGTTCAGCAGCGGTGGCACACGTATTTTATGATTACGGATTGTAGGTTGTAGATTGCCGATTGCAGCACCTCTGTCAATCCAAAATCCAAAATCCAAAATCCAAAATCCGCAATTCTATGAGCGACGAGGGCGACATCTTCCGCTCACTTGAGCCTCGACAGCGTGCTGAGGTCGAGCGACAGATCATCTATAGCAGCTATCCCAGCGGGTATATCTTCCACGTACCCAACGAGGTTGGCCAGCAGCTCTTTGTGCTGCGCTCGGGTCGGGTGCGTGTCTACAAGCTCTCGCCCGAGAACCGCGCCCTGACGCTGATGGTGCTGGAGCCGCCAACAATTTTTGGCGAGATGACTCTGGTGGGCCAGTGGGTTCACGATACCTGCGCTGAGGGGATGATCGAGTGCGTGATCGGGGTGATCGGTCGCGATGCGCTACGCCAGATCCTCACGCGACACCCGCAGGTGGCCCTCGCCTTTATGGAACTGATGGGCCAGCGGCTGCGGGCGATGGAGAATAAGCTCGCGGATATCGCCTTTAAGAGCGTCCCCCAGCGCCTCGCCACCGTCTTGCTGAGCCTGTCCGGCATCGTCCCAGGCCAGCCTGTCGGCACCAGCCCGCCAAGCGTTGTGCGCTACACTCACCAGCAGCTCGCCGAGATGATCGGCTCCTACCGCGAGACGATCACCAAGGCCATTGGCGAGTTCCGCGAGGCTGGGCTGATTCGCATTGAGGATGACGCGATCTGGCTTACGGATCTGGCTCAGCTTCAGCGGATGGCGAACAGCTAGGTAAGAAAACGTGCCCTGTCACGCTGAAACCTGGCACCTGAAACCTTTGCAGTCCTACGCTCCCAACTGGCGAAACAGATCCTCATACATCTCGGCGGTCTTCTCCGTGCTGAATCTTGTCGCCACCTCGGCCCGTGGCCGCACGTAGCGGTCGCGGTTGGCGAGGATGGAAAGGATGGCGTCGGCGAGGGCGGCGCTATCGCCAATCGGCACAACCTCGCCCATGCCCGTCTGGAGTACCGGCTGGCGCACGCCAGGTAGGGCGCTGGCAACCGATGGTGTGCCGCAGAGCATCGCCTCAACCTGGACAAGGCCGAACGTCTCGGTGGAGTTGAGTGAGGGCACGACGATTATGTCGAGGTTTGGGAAGAACGTGGCCATATCAGAGGATCCGAGGGTACCGAGGAACGTCCAGTGGTTGCGGAAACGCTCGAAGAGCGGGGCGAGATGCCGGGCATATGCCTCTTCACCAAGGACGTTCTCGTAGGGGCCGGCAAAAAGCACCCTGGCGTTGGGGTAGATGCTGAGGATGCGCGGCAGGGCGTTGAGCAAAACCTCGACCCCCTTCTCGGCGGCGAGTCGAGCAGCCATGCCAATAACCGGGCCACGGATGTTCCATCGCTCGCGGAATCCGGAAATATCGTCGGCGCTGGCATGGGCCACCTCAACCGGCGGCGGGATAACGACGATCTTATCGCGGAAGCGCCGGAGGAACGGCGAGTGGTCGGCGAAGTCCTGAGTATAGGCGACGATACGAGTCGCAAGCATTCCCGCCGAAACGTTCGCCGCATCAACCACATGGTTGGCAACACGGTTCATCAGTCCGGGCGGAAGCTGGAGGTCGCTGTGGTAGGTGAGTACCACCGGCTGGCGCAGCAGACGCCCGCGCAGGGCCAGACCAGGCGCGTCGAACTGCGGCAGATGCAGGCTCATCGCATCGTGCTGAAAGGCCAGGACGGTGGCCAGCAGGCCGAAGGAGGGCATAATCACGCCCTTCGAGATGCGGGCCGCCACCGGGGCGCGCACAACCCGCACGCCATCCATGAGTTCATGGCGTGGCAGACTCGGGTCGTACTGCGAGGTAAGCACCGTAACGCTATGTCCACGGCGAACGAGGGCGGCAGCCAAGCGCTGCACATAGATCGTCAGCCCGCTCGTATAGGGGCGATAGTAGGTGAGAGCGCAGAGAATTCGCATACAGGTTTCAGGGGCGAGGTTTCGGGTTTCAGATCGAAGCCAGATCTTGGCGGCGCACACAAATGCCGAAGGGCGAGAGGCAATCCCACAGATGATCTGCGGACCCCCCCGCCCTTCGGCGTGAGATGGAGGCGACGGCCGGAATCGAACCGGCGAGTGGCGGTTTTGCAGACCGCTGCATTACCACTTTGCTACGTCGCCCTAGCGCCGCGCATTGTAGCACAGCGCCGCAGGGCGTGCAAGCGAGGGAGTCCCCTACTTCGTGCGCCCACCCCCTTGAGAACCCTTCTCCACAACCCCGCTCCAGATCATCTCGCCGTCACTGTACATCGCCGCACGCACGATATTGTAGAGCATCTCGTCGCTGATCGAAATACTCTTCTCCTCCACCAGTTTCTTGATAATCTGGGCGACAGCCTCTGCACGCACCTCAGCCTCTGCCAAGCCCCTCTCACGGATAGCCATTGCCTCCTTCTTCGCCTCATGTTCGGCATTCTTCATCTCGAAACCCATACTGCGCGTCCTAAACATAACAATATCGTTGTCAATGGTGATGTTCTCAAACACAATGTCGAGAACCCTCAAACCCCACTTCTGCGTGCGCTGGTCTACATCAACTCTAATCTGATCGGCCAGCGTCTTGCGGTTGAGGTTGATGGCGTAGGGGTCGTCCTCAATCTTCAAAGGAATGGGGAACGGTGTCACCAACTGGAGCTGCGCATCAAACTCCACGTGGCCTTGCCATTTCCAGATCCACTCACGGATCATATCGTCGAGAATACATTCCATAGTCTTGCTCAAGATCTGAATCCACAGCTCTGGGTTGTCCGGCTTCAGCTTCTCCGTCTCATCGAGTTCCTTCATGTGTCGCTTAATGAGGGCATACGGGCTGGACTCGATTTGATTACCTTCATCGGTAGACGCAGCCCCATATACTTGCTTCTTCTGACGATCCTGGAAGAAGAGCGCGGGGTAGAGCCAGTTACAGAAGTTTCTGGCCACCAGCCGGTAGACAACGCGCACCCTTATGTTCTTGATTTGCCTGAGACGTAACGTCTTTGTATCAATCGAATCAACCGAAAACTCATGGCGAAGCATGTAGTTCGGCATCATCGCCTCGACTGTATGGAAGTAGGGGATGTAGAGGTAAAAACCCTGCTCAAACGTCTCGATGTTGTTGAAGATATCTCTACGAGCAACAAAGGTTTTTCGCTCAACCCGCCGAAACCCAGCGCCAAGGAACAGCAGCAGGAGCGAAAACCCGAGTACAAAGACAGCGACGAATGACAGGAACTGGTTCTGTCCTGCCTGCGAACTCACAAAAGCGGCGGAGACAAAGACGAGTGCGATCAGCATTAGGGCAGGGACAAACCGTCTTGTGTTACTCATAGAGAATTCCTGAAATATGTGTAGAAGGCAACATCACAGAAGTCACGCTGTAACCCTACGTGCTATTGCCACATGTCATGCTTCGCTGCGCTCAGCATCTGACAGGAGGCCGGGATAGATGCTTCGCTGCGCTCAGCATGACATGCACCTTAGGGGAAGCGGAATTTTTTAATCATCCCATCACGAACACCATGTCACCCTGAGCGCAGCGAAGGGTCTGTCAGGAGGCCGGGATAGATGCTTCGCTTCGCTCAGCATGACAGGTACCGGGATACTTAGAAATTTCCATGTCCCTAACAGCGTTAGGCGTAGAAGGATTACCATGATTATACTCACGAACGTAGAGATGTCTACCTATGTTTGGGAGCAGGCAGGGTGTATGCGGGGCAGACGATTTTCCTCTTGTGATGTGGTACCATGCGCGGGGGCCAAGGGTGAGGGCGTAGGAATACGTGAAGGCGAAAGGAGCCACTGATGTCTCTGCCGATCAGTCGAATCACGGTTTATAAGCATGGGGTGGGCTATTTCGAGCGGCGCGGGCCGCTGAGCGGCGAGAGCCTACGACTCACCTTCGCTCGCGAGGCGATGGATGATGTGCTGAAGAGTTTGGTGGCCCTGGATCTGGGCGCGGGCCAGGTGCAGAGCATTGATTTTGAGACGCCTGAAGATCGTGCGGCGATGCTTGAGCGCGGCAGTATCCATCTCTCCGACCGGCAGAGTATGCTCGATCTGCTACGCGACCTGCGCGGTCGCCGGGTGCGGCTGGTACTCGATATTGAGGGTGAGATTACGCTTGAGGGTCTGATCGTTGGGGTGGACTACGAGGAGAACGAGCCGTTGCACCGAGCAATGGTGTCGCTCTATGATGCGGAGACGCGCCAAGTATGTTCTCTACCTCTGACCGAACTGGCCCGCGTAGACATCCTTGATGACGCAGCAGCCGCCGACCTGGGCTACTTCCTGAAAACCGCCCAGAGCGAGGAGGATCGTCGTAGCGCGACCATCCACCTCAGCCCCGGCGACCACGATCTGCTGATTGGCTACATCGCCCCGGCCCCGGCATGGCGGGTGAGTTACCGGCTGCTGTTTGAGGAGAAGGATGAAGGTGGAAGGATGAAGGATGAACCTGCGCAGTCAGATGGGCAGGAAGTTTCATCCTTCATCCCTCTGCCTTCATCCTTTGTCCTCCTGCAAGGCTGGGGTATCTTTGATAACCAGCTTGATGAGGATCTGGAGGGCGTGGATCTCACCCTGGTGGCTGGGATGCCGATCTCGTTCCGCTATCGGCTCTATGAGCCGCACACGCCGGAGCGACCGCTGGTTGAGGATGAGGAGCGCACGGTGGGCGCGCCGATCTTCTTTGATGCCGCACCCCAGGCCCCCCCAGCCTCCGATATGTTGTCCTTCGGTATCGCGGCAGCAGCGCCCCCACCCGCGCCCGCTGCGGTTAGATCGAGCAAAGCCGCCTCCTTCTCGCTCCGTGATGTCGAGGAGTCGGTGGAGGTCAGCAGCGTTGCGGGCGATGATCGCGGTGCCCTGTTCGCCTACCACGTCGGCCACCCGGTCAGCGTGGCCCGTGGCCAGTCGGCGATGGTGCCGATTGTCAGCCGACGCCTGCCCGCCCGCCGCGATCTTCTCTACAATCAGGCCAAGCTGCCGGCGCACCCGGTGGCATCCCTGCGGCTGACTAACGAGACCGGCCTGACTCTGGAGCGCGGTCCGGTGACGGTGCTTGACGCGGGTGACTATGCGGGTGAGGCGGTGCTTTCGTTCACGCGGGCCGGCGGCGAGCTGATTGTGCCCTACGCCGTGGAGTTGGGGATCACGGTGAATGAGCAGAGCCGCAGCGAGCGCCGCCTGCGCACGGTGCATATCCGCAACGAGTTTCTGGTGTATGAAGAATACGACCTGCGCATTCGCAACTATGATCTGGTGAGCGGGCTGGATCGTCCCGCCGATGTGATGATCGAGCAGTCGCGCCTGGCCCACTATGAACTGGCCGATACTCGCGCCCCCGACGAGGAGAGCGCCGGTTTCGCCCGCTGGCGGGTGGCGTGTCCGGCACAGGCCCGGACGAAGTTTGCCGTCACCGAGCGGCGGCTGGTGAGTCGTCAGGAGCAAGTGCGTGGACTGACCGGCCCACGGCTGAAGGATCTGCTGCGTGGCGGTCTGCTCGATGCCACGGTCGGGAAGGTTCTTGAGGAAGTGCTGGATCTCTACCGCCAAATTGAGGTGGCTCAGGCCGGCCTGCGGCAGATCGAGCAGGAGCGTGAGGCGATCTACAAGCAGCAGCGCCAGATCCAGGGCAATATCCAGCCCCTCGGTCGTGAGGGTGATGAGGGAACTCTGCGCAAGCGTTATGTGACAACCCTCGGCCAACTGGAGGACTCACTCACGCAGATCGCCACCCGCGAGCAGGATCTTCGTCAGACGATTACACGCCTGGAGGCGCAGGTGGTGGATCGGCTCGCGCAGATTACGCCAAGCTGAGAGACACGATGCGCCAACGACCATTTGATCTGCGCAGCTTCGCGCTGATCGTCAGCCTAACCGCCGTCGGCGCGGCCTGGGCCGTCTATAACCTGTTGCTGGCCGGTCCGATCCGCAACGAGTCCACCATGCGCTCGCTAATCTGGGTGGTGTGTGCGACCCCGGGTGCGGTTCTGATCGGCTGGCTCATCGCCCGACGGCGCGAGGTGGGGCTGGCCTTCGCCTGCTGCTTCAGCCTCTACTTCTTCAGTTTCTTTATCGCCCAGCGCATCGAGTCGCTGTTCCTCAGCTCTGAGCAGGCGGCGGCGGGCGGTCACAGCGTCTACTTCTGGGTCATGATCGGCATGCACCTGGCGGTTGGGATGGGGCTGGCGATCTTGAGGGCGCTGAAGTAGGGGCTGTACACTAGGGCTACGTGAAAGTTC
>CAIXLU010000567.1 GCA_903920315.1 uncultured Oscillochloris sp. | reverse complement strand
GCTCGATGGCGTTCAGGGATGGGCGAATGGACAGGCCCGCAATAACGCTGACATCAGCCTTGTAGGTAAGACGTTTCAGATGACCGTGGGTGCAGGTATCCATCAGATTGAATCGCGGCGTAGCTGCCAATAAAGGGGAATTCGTCCTATGTCTCGTCTCAAGCGACTCGTCACATCACTTACGTTACTACTATTAGGAGTCTATGTATCCCTGTTATCAGCGGATGCGCAGACACTGTCCAACAAAATCTATCTGCCAACAGTCTCGGTGACAGTCCCTTCAACAGTGTTTGGGGTCGAGACATCGTTAGCGGGAATCAATGATAGTAGGGTTTTCACCCAAGCGCAGAGCCTTGGAGCAGAATGGCTGCGGCTCAACGGTGCCATGTGGAGCGAGGTGGAACCGGTACGGGGAGCTGGTTATAACTGGGCGGCCCTGAGCCAGCTTGATCTCGCCGTAGCGAACGCGAAGGCAGCGGGAATGACGCCGGTGGTGATCGTTCGCAGTACGCCGCTATGGGCGGCTGTCCTCGACCGGTATAATGTACCGAAGAAATGTGCGGCTGTCGCTGATGCGTATCTCCCCGATTACACACGCTTTCTCGTTGCCCTGGTTCAGCACTACCAAGGTCAAGTGAACTACTGGGAAATCGGCAATGAACCCGATGTTGACCCGGCGTTCCTGCTCTCAGATGATCCCCTCGGCTGCTGGGGCGACATCTCTGACCCTTATTATGGCGGCGAACGTTACGGACGGATGCTGCGTACCGTGGTACCTGCAATCCGTGCAGTTGACCCACGCATACAGATTGTGATGGGCGGGCTCCTGCTCGATACACCCAAGACCGTTAATCCGGCCTATGGAAACCCTGAACTGTTCCTTGAGGGTGTCCTGCGCGCCGGTGCCGCTGACTCGTTTGATATCGTTGCCTACCACTCCTACCCCTGGTACGCACAGCCAAACTACGACCATGATCTTGATCCGGCCCCTGGGGGTAGATGGACGTCTCTGGGTGGCTGGACACTGGGCAAGGCACGTTATCTACAGGAGATAATGGCTCGCTACGGGGTGACTAAGACGATGTGGTTGAATGAGACCGGGTTGCTTTGCTCACTCTATACTTCGACATGTGACTCCCCCCCGATTGAATTCTTTGAGGCGCATGCGGATTATTTGGTGCGGATGATGTGCCGGGCCGCCGCCGCCGGTATTAAGCAGGTCACGTGGTATACGCTCGACGGCCCAGGCTGGCGGAGTGCGGGGCTCCTTGACGAGAACCAACTCCCGCGTCCAGCCTTTCTCGCCTACCGGCGGATGATTGCAACGGTTGGAAATTACTTTGCCGTTAATAATATCACCGACTACGGATCGAATGTCGGGACATACCGCTTTTACGGATCGAATATTGAGGCGTACCGCTTTGTGAAGGCGGGAAGCGTTGTTGATGTGCTGTGGTCGTCCGATGGTGCTACGATGGTGGTGAAAGTGCCACTTAGCGCCTATCGCTCCGCGATGGTTCGTGATGGGACGACTCCGATGGTCTCGACTGATGCAAACTATGCCTACGTCTACGTTGGCTTCCAGGCGGTTTTCATCGAGCGGACGTCGTAGCCGGTACTAACGGAATCACGACAAGACGGTTGGGTAAGAATGTCCGCAGTGCGGACATTCTTACCCAACCGTCTTGTCGTGATCCGGGGTGTGCGACCCCGCTCTCGCTGCGGGCATGATTGACGCCACCCGCGTATCTCGGGTAGAATCAGCCGGACATCGTGGCCTACAGCGAGGAGGCTCCATGACCAGCCTGACCATTCGTGAGCAGCGCGAGGCGCTGGAGACGCAGACTCTCTCGCCTCTCGCCGCGTTCAGCGCCGTGGCCGTGCGCGAGCAGCCCGAAGAACCCTGCCCGATTCGCCCCACCTATCAACTCGACCGTGACCGCATTCTGCACTCGAAGCCCTTCCGTCGGCTCAAACATAAAACCCAGGTGTTTATTGCGCCCGTGGGGGATCATTACCGCACCCGGCTCACCCATACCCTTGAGGTGACGCAGATCTCGCGTACGGTGGCCCGCGCTTTGCGCCTGAACGAAGATCTGACCGAGGCGATTGGGCTGGGACACGATATTGGTCACGCGCCCTTCGGCCACGCCGGTGAGTCGGCACTGGCGCGAATCTACCCTGATCACTTTCGGCATAATGAGCAGAGCCGCCGGATTGTCGAGGTGATCGCACGCGAGGGCAGCGGCATGAACCTGACCTACGCTGTGCGCGAGGGGATTTATCTGCATTCAAAGGCCCGCCGCGATATTATGACGACCGCCTGGGGGACGGCCAGTACCCTGGAGGGCCAGATCATCAAGATCTGCGATAGCGTGGCCTATATTAATCACGATATTGATGACGCTATCCGTGCGGGGGTGCTGAATCAGGCGGATCTGCCCAAGGAGTGTCTGGATGTGCTGGGCTATAGCCACGGCCAGCGCATCAACACGATGGTCACCGACTTGATCCAGCACAACTGGTGGGCCTCCGGTGCGGGTGTTCCGCCCGACGTGCCCCTCCTCTCGATGAGCCCACCCGTCTTGGAAGCGACCAACGCGCTGCGCGAGTTTATGTTTCGTAACGTTTACCTCAACAAAGCGGCGAAGAGTGACGATGAACGGGTGCGTTTTGTGATTGAGACGCTCTATGGCTACTTCTGCACGCACGCGGATGAACTGCCTGTCGATCTGCTACAGATCAACCAGCAGCGCCAGGAGCCGGTCGCACGCGCCGTGGTAGATTATATTTCTGGCATGACTGACCGCTACGCCCTTGAGGTGTTTAAGCGGATCTTTATCCCCAAGACGTGGGGAGCGTAAAAGATTGCAGATTGTGGATTGCAGATTGCAGATTGGGCCACTCCCCATCGCGTAATCTGCAATCTGCAATCTGCAATCTGCAATTGCCATGAGCCAGATTGACGATGTCCGCAGCAAGACCGATATTGTCGAGGTGGTCAGCACCTCGGGTGTAAACCTGCGTAAAGCGGGGCGTAGCTTCGTGGGCTTCTGCCCGTTTCACCCGAACTCGCGCACCCCGGCCTTCACGGTCTACCCGGACTCACAGAGCTTCTACTGCTTCGGCTGCCACGCCTCGGGTACGGCGTTCGACTATGTGATGCGTAAGCTGGGGCTTGACTTTAAGGACGCCCTGGAGTACCTGGCGGCACGGGCGGGAATACGTCTGGAGCCGAAGGGTGATCAGCAGCGACAGGAGGATGCCCGGCGCACCCGGCTGCTGGAAATCAACGCCGCTGCCGCGAAGTACTTCAACTACGTGCTGCTGAGTCTGTCCCGTGGTGAGCCGGGCCGCAAATATGTGGCAAAGCGCGAGCTATCCCCAGAGACGGTGGAGTCCTTCCAGATTGGCTACAGCCTGGATGAATGGACACACCTCTTTGCCTATCTGACGGCGAGAAAGGGCTATACGCCGGAAGATGTGGTAGCCGCCGGCTTGGTGATTGACCACGAGACACGTGGCCCCTACGACCGCTTCCGTGGTCGGCTGATCTTCCCTATCCGTGATGCGAAGGGCCAGGTGGTGGGCTTTGGTGGGCGGGCATTGGGCGATGGTCAGCCGAAATACCTGAATACACCCGAGACCCTGCTCTTCAAGAAGGGCGAGTTGCTCTACGGCCTGGATCTGGCCCACGACGCCATCCGCAACGAGGATCGCACTGTGGTGGTGGAGGGCTATGTAGATGTGATCACCGCTCACCAGCACGGATTCCGCAACGTGGTCGCCCCCCTGGGTACGGCGATTACCCGAGGCCATGTGGCCCTGCTCAAGCGGCTCTCGCACAATGTCTATATGGCCCTCGACGCAGACGCCGCCGGACAGAAGGCCACGCTCAAGGGGCTGAGCGCCCTGCGCGAAGGTGCCGAAAGCGGCGGCGATGGGCATCTGGTGGCAACAGCCCAGGGCGTGGTACGTCTCGAAAGCGACGTCAGCCTGCGCATCATCACGATGCCCGAGGGCCGCGATCCCGACGAGGTGATCAAGGCAACCCCCGATCTCTGGCGGCAACTGGTGGCTGACGCGGTACCGGTGATGGAGTTCTACATCGGAGCCTACACCGCTGGCCTCAACCTAGGAAACCCCCAGGATCAGCGGGCGGCCCTCGATAAGTTGTTGCCTCTGCTGGCCGAGCTTGACGGTTCCCAGCAGCGAGTCTATGTCGCCCGGATCGAGCAGGTGATCGGGATCAAGGCAGAGTTGATCCTTGACCTGCTGCGGGGCAAGAGGTGGGAGGCAGGAGGTGGGAGGCAGGGGGCAGGGGGCAGGAGGCAGGGAGGCGGGGGCAGGGGGCAGGAGGCAGGGGGCAGGAGGCAGGGGGCAGGGGGCGGGGGACAACAGCCTCCGCCAGATGACGTACCGCACCCTGCGGATGTCGCCCGCCCCCCAACCCCCGGCCCCCGACCCCCGGTGTCACGCGGTGTGGAGGACTACCTGCTATCGCAGGCGCTGCGCCACAGCCTCGTGATTCCTGCTGCGGTTGAGGCACTACTGGAACAGTCCCTGGAGAAGTTTCCCACCGTGCGCGAGATGCTCGGTGGCGGGCTAGAGGATCTCCTGGAAGATCCAGCGAACCAGCAAATCTGGGCAACCTTCACAGCCCTGCCAATTGAGGGTCGTCCGGTCGGCGAACCGGCGCTGGCGGCGTGGGCAAGCTGGTTAGAAGAACCACTGCGTGATCGATTTCTGGCGATACTGGCGAGTGACCGACGCTACCCAGAAGATTTTCGCTACCGTCAGGTGGCTGAGGACTACGCACGAAATCTGCGCATCCAGCAGGCCATACGGCTTCACCATATGCTGCTTGAGCGCATTATCGCCTCAATAGAGAGCGATCCTGAGCCGAATCTGAGCGCGGAACAGCGCCAGATTACGGCCTTGCACCAGTTCATCTCTGCAGCAAAGACCCCCCATCGGACCAGTGCATTTCTCGATCTGCGCGACAGCCTGGGAAAGATGTGATCTCCCTTACCTACATCTGGCGAAAGAGTGATCCGCGCTGCGCCCAAGCCCAGGCATTGTTCGGGTCAAGTTCAACGGCGCGGGTCAGGTCAATGTACGCCTCCTCAAAAATTTTAAGGGACTGGTAGGATGCGCCGCGCCGACTGAGCGCCCACGAATCCTGTGGGTTAATCTCGATGGCGCGAGAGAAATCAGAGATCGCATCCTCGTAGCGCCGCATGAGTCTATAAGTCTCGCCGCGCTCGGCGATAATCCACGCCTCATCGGGCTTCAGTTCGTGGGCGCGGCTGAGATCATTGGCGGCCTCGTCGTAGCGACCGAGGGCGCGGTATGCTTGGCCACGGCTACCGATGGCCCAGGCGTAGGTGGGGTTCTCGGCGATGGCGCGGGAGAAATCGGCGATAGCCTCATCGTGCCGCCGATGCAGACGGTGGATCTCGCCACGCTCGGCGAGGGCCGTACTATGATTCGGGTGCAGTTCGATCACACGGGAGAAGTCTATCATCGCCGCATCGTAACGCTTCTGGCTGCGATGGAGGACGCCGCGCTGCATGATCACCCAGATATAGGTATCGTCGAGTTCGATAGCGCGGGAGAAGTCGGCCAGAGCCTCATCGAGTTGCTCAAGCGAGCGGCGGGCCGCGCCCCGGCTGCCAAAGGCCCAGGCATAATGTGGATCGAGCGACAAGGCGTGGTTCAGATCATCAATAGCCTCGTCAGTATGCCCCATCAATCGGCGCACCTCGCCGCGCTCGGCGTAGAGCCAAGCCTGATCACCCTCCAGGGTGATCGCCCGATCAAGCTCAGAGATCGCCTCGTCATAGCGCTGCTGCTCGCGGTAGGTAATAGCACGATGTCCAATGGCCCACGTGTAGGTGGGTTGGATCTCAATAGCAAGGCTAAAGTCGCTGATCGCCTGGTCGTAGCGGCCCAGGGTGCGGTGGATCTCACCGCGCTCAGCCAGCACCCACGACATCGTTGGCTTTAGTTCAATCGCCCGGTTGAGGTCGGCGATGGCCTCATCGTAACGACGCAGTGAGCGGTAAACCTGGCCACGACTACCGATGGCCCATGCGTAATCATCACTAATCTCGATAGCACGGGAGAAATCGGCCAGAGCCTCGTCGTAGCGGCGCAGCGAGCGGTACGTCTCACCGCGTTCAGCATAGTGAGCCGAGTCATCAGGCACAAGCTCAATGGCCTGAGAAAAATCGGCCAGAGCCTCGTCGTAGCGCCCAATCTCGCGGTAGATCTGGCCGCGCTGATAGTACGCCCATGCGTAATTCGGGTCAAGATTGATGGCACGCGAGAAATCCGACAGGGCAGCCTCGTTGCGATCTCTGAGCAAGTCATCAAGCGACATAGGGGATTTCCCTTTGACAATACGACAGCCCCACAGCCTCACACAACGCCTGTGTGGGACTATGGGGCTGTGGGGCTGTGGTAGAAAGCCGAAACGTGAGCCTAGCTGCGAGACTTCCAATCGGCCAGGAACTGCTCGATGCCCCGGTCGGTGAGCGGGTGGCGGATCGCGAGCTGGAGAACCTTAAAGGGACAGGTGGCGATGTCGGCACCGGCGAGGGCGCTGTCAATGATGTGACGCGGGTGGCGGATCGAGGCGGAGATGATCTTCGTCGTGATCTCGGAGTCGCTCTTGTAGATCTGGCTGATTTCACGGATGAGCTGCATCCCGTCCACACCCGTATCATCAACCCGGCCCACAAATGGGCTGACGATGAAGGCCCCGGCGCGGGCGGCCATCAGCGCTTGGGCCGCGTTGAAGATCAGGGTGACGTTGGTGCGGATGCCTTTGCGAGCCAGTTGGTAGACTGCCTTGAGTCCCTCAGTGGTGCTTGGCACCTTCACGATGACGTTGGGGTGCCAGGTGGCAAACTCCAGACCCTCTTTCACCATGCCCTCGCCATCCAGCGAGACGGCCTCGGCGCTAATCGGGCCGTCAACCAGTTCGGCGATCTCGCTGATCACCGACTTGAAGTCGGCACCCTTCTCACGGGCAACGAGGGTCGGGTTGGTTGTCACGCCGCTGAGGATGCCCCAAGAGGCTGCTTCGCGGATTTCGTCAAGGTTTGCGGTATCAAGATAGAACTGCACGGCTTCGCCCCTTATAACTCATATGCTGATCATATGGGAATTATAACATTAGTGAAGGCTTGCACAGTCTCGTTTCGCCCCTTGATCTCCTATTGTTAAGATTTTTCAACTCAATGGTGGTGCTTTCGCTCATATCTGCTGCCGCGTCCCTCCCGGAAGAATCCTGGTATAGTGTGTTGTATGGTGGAGGGACTCGGGGAAGGTACGCTCTCCCCGAAACCGCTCCTTTTTGTATGCTAACTGCCATTATGCACCATCCTTTTTTTGTCTACGGCACACTCAAGCCGGGTGAGCCGAATTACGCACGTTTTCTGGCTGGGCGCACGCGGGGTGAGGAGCCAGCAAGTTTATCCGGCGCGGCCCTCTACTCCGCCGGTTCCTACCCCTATCTGGTCGCCGAGCCGGATCTGGCCGCGCCCGATGAGCGGGTTGACGGCACAATCATCAGTGTGGCCGACGATGATTACGCAATAATCCTAGCCCAGCTTGATGGCCTGGAAGGGTATACGGAGGGTGGTACGGCCAATCTGTACGAGCGCTTGCTGGTGACGGTTGACACCGCCGCTGGCCCGTGCGTGGCCTGGGTCTATGTGGCTGGGACGGAGAACCTGGCTCGCATCCGCGCTGGTGATCTGCCCAAGGTACCCGACGGCAACTGGCAGAGTGATCCGGCTGCGCTGCGCTACTGGAGTACGCAATGAGTGCCTCTCGTCTGGTTGCTATTGGTCTGGTGCAGATGAGTATGACGGACATCCCGGCGGCTAACATGGCTGCTGCCATGGCTGGCGTACGTGCGGCTGCTGCTCAGGGTGCCCAGATCATCTGCCTGCCTGAGCTGTTCCGCTCGCGCTATTTTTGTCAGAGCGAGGAGCATGCCAACTTTGCCCTGGCCGAGCCGATACCCGGCCCGAGTACCGAGATATTCTGCGCCCTGGCCCACGAACTGGGTGTGGTGATTATTGTCAGTCTCTTCGAGAAGCGTGCCGAGGGTCTGTATCACAATACCGCTGCGGTGATTGATGCCGACGGCACGTACCTCGGCAAGTATCGCAAGATGCACATCCCCGACGACCCGCTCTTCTACGAGAAGTTCTACTTTACGCCGGGCGATTTGGGTTTTAAGGTCTTTCCCACCCGCTTTGGCCGGGTTGGTGTACTGATCTGCTGGGATCAGTGGTACCCTGAGGCGGCCCGGCTCACCGCGCTGCGCGGGGCAGACCTGCTCTTCTACCCGACCGCAATTGGCTGGCACCCCAGCGAGAAGGCCGAGTACGGCGTGGCTCAGCACCAGAGCTGGGAGACCATTCAACGCTCACATGGCGTGGCCAACGGATGTTATGTGGTGAGCGTGAACCGCATCGGCCACGAGGGCGACCCCGCCGGGGGCATTGAGTTCTGGGGCCAGAGTTTCCTCAGCGACCCCAGCGGCACCATTCTTGCCAAAGCTCCGGCGGATGCGACGACCACCCTGGTTGTGCCGGTAGATCTCGCCCGCCTTGATGTTCAGCGCACCCACTGGCCTTTCCTGCGCGACCGCCGGATTGATGCCTATGGCGAGATAACGAAGCGATATATTGATCAGGAGTAGGGGCGGCTCGCGAGCCGCCCCAACAGCGAGCCGCCCCTACAGAGAACGGACATTATGACGACGCCCGCAGAATTAGGTTACCGCATGCCCGCCGAATGGGAGCCACACCAGGCCACATGGCTCTCGTGGCCGCATAAGGAGGAGAGTTGGCCCGGTAAGTTTGAGCGCATCCAACCGGTTTACGCACGTATGGTCGCTGCCTTAGCCACATCCGAAACCGTCCACATTAACGTATGCGATGAGGATCTGGCGTCCCGTGTCCGCGCATTGCTGGACGAGGCCGGGGCGACCGGCGATATTCGCCTGCACACCTTCCGCACCAATGACGCCTGGTGCCGCGATCACGGGGCGATCTTTGTTGTGAAGGATGAAGGACGAGGGATGAAGGATGACGGTCTGCCCGACGACCAGAATCCCTCATCCTTAGCAGCGACGGACTGGGAGTACAACGCCTGGGGCGGTAAATACCCGCCCTCCGACCTCGATAACCAGATCCCTGGGTATATGGCCGAGTACCTGGATGTGCCGCGCTACAAGGCGGGGATGATCCTGGAGGGTGGCTCGATTGATGTGAACGGACAGGGTCTGTTGCTCACCTCCGAGCAATGCCTACTTAACCCCAACCGCAACCCGGAGCTGAGCCGCGAACAGATCGAGTCTCGCTTGCGCAGCTTTCTTGGGGTGCAGAAGATCCTCTGGCTGGGTGATGGCATCATTGGCGATGATACCGACGGTCATATTGATGACATCTCACGGTTTGTGGCGACCGATACGATTCTCACTGCAGTTGAAGACGATCCGCAGGATGAAAACTACCCAATTCTTCAGGAGAACTTGCATCGGCTGCACCTGATGACTGGCATGGACGAGCGACCCCTGACGATCCGCACACTCCCAATGCCGCCGCCGGTGATCTACGAGGGCCAGCGATTGCCCGCCAGCTACGCGAACTTCTACATCGCCAATACTATCGTACTGGTGCCCTTCTACAACCATCCTCATGATCAGCGTGCCGCCGCGATCATCCAAAGCTGCTTCCCTACTCGCCGGGTGATCGGCATTGACTGCACCGACATTATCTGGGGATTGGGAGCCTGGCACTGCCTGACCCAGCAGGTGCCGCTGTAGGATGGACACGACCTCCGCCCCACCCATCCAGCGTTCGTGGCAG
>CAIXLU010000566.1 GCA_903920315.1 uncultured Oscillochloris sp. | reverse complement strand
CCGGTGCCTTCATGCTGGCGGTTCAAGCGAGAATCGAGTTGGACAAAGGGCTGGAACAGCCGTCCCATCTCCTCCGGGTTCATCCCAATACCCGTGTCTTCCACGACAAAACGGACGACGCCCGCTTCGGCGTTAGTCTGAACCTCTAAACTGACCCGCCCGCCCGCCTCGGTGAACTTGACGGCGTTACTCAGCAGGTTCACCAGCATCTGCTTGAGGCGCTTGGCGTCGGCATGCATGATCGCCCGCTGGTCATCCACGCGGTACTCCAGGTGGAGGTGCTTCTTGAGCGCCTGCTCTTTGACAAACAGCAGGCTGGCCTCACACAGATCGGTGATCACGACAGGATCGAGTTGCAGCTCCATCCGCCCCGACTCGATCTTCGCGAGATCGAGGATGTCGTTGATCAGCGCAAGCAGGTGGCGGCCGCTGATCTCGATCATGCGGAGCGACTCTTGCTGGCGCTCGTTGAGCGGGCCACGGAACTGCTCCAACAGGCTCTCGCTGAGGCCCAGGATGGCGTTGAGCGGGGTCCGCAGTTCGTGGCTCATGTTGGCGAGGAACTCATCCTTGGCGCGTACTGCCCGCGACAGTTCACTGTTGACCTGGCTCAGGTCGGCGGTGCGCTCCTCCACCCGGCGGGCCAGCGAGTTGCGCTCCGCAATCAGCGCTTCTTCGCTGGCGCGCAGTTTCTCCTCAGCCAGGCGGCGCTGCGTGTCCTGCTCGATGAACTCAATCGCAAAGGCAATGTCCGTCGCTATCTCGTCAAGCAACTTGAGTTCATCTGCATCGAAGAAATCGAGTTCGGGCGCATAGAGGTTGAGTGCGCCGTACACCTCGCCCGCGACCATCAGCGGGAAAATAGCTGACGCACGATAGCCCAGACGCTGGGCGGCGTCGCGCCACGGCCCCATGCGCAGATCTCCGGCAATATCATTTATCACCACATGCTCGCCCGCGTGCAGCGTGGAGGCGTAGGCATCGCGGGCGGCGCTATCGTCCACCACAATCGAGAGCGTTTCCAGATAGCCATCGGCCGCACCCGCGTGGGCGACAGGGGAGACCCGTCTGGTCTGCGGGTCAGATCGACCAATCCAGGCCATACAAAACCCGCCTTGCGCGACCGCAATCTGGCATGTGGTAGCGAACAGTTCGTGCAGATCGCGCACGCGCACAATGGTCTGGTTGATCATGCTTAGCAGAGCGTAGGTACGATTGAGCCTACGCAGGCGCGCTTCCGATCGCGTGCGTGCGGTAATATCGTGGACGGCCCCGGCTAAGCGGAGGGGACGCCCCTGCGCGTCCTTGATGGTATGTACCGTGACTTCAAAGTCCCGAACGGTATCCGGTGGCGCATTGTCACGATGCTCAACCGTGACTCGCTCGCCCGTTGCGCCTGCGTGCATGAGCGCGGCCTGCACGACGGCGCGATCCTCCGGGTGAACCGCCTGGAGGAATTCCTCAAAGACGGGCGGGGGGGTGGTCGGGTCGCGCTGAAAGAGTCGGTACATCTCCTGTGACCAGACACCCTTGCCGGTAGCGAGATCCAGTTCCCAACTGCCGAGATGGGTCACCGCTTGAGCGAGTTCCAGGCGGGCTTGGCTCTGCCGAAGGAGATCGTCGGCCCGCTTGCGGGTGTACATATAGAGGAGAAAAACCACCGCCGAGAGCAGCCCGATGATCAGGCGAGACCAGGAATCCCAGCTATGCGTCGCCGCCACATAGTCCGGGCCAGGTTGGGCCACAATCCGCCAAGTGTGCCCGTAACTCTCGAACTGGGTGGTGGAATGCACAAACGACGCACGCTCAGCGGCGGGCACCCGTGGTGCCCAGCCGATGGCCTGCGTATGCGCCAAGCGCTCCAGGAGCGGCGTGACAAACTCGCTAAATGTCGTGCGCTCAATCATGTGCGAGGCAGCGAAGAGCGCCCGCGTCGCGAGCAGAGAGCGCTCATTCTCAGTCATGGTGTCCTCAATCAGGCGGGTTATCTCGGTGGCATCGGTGTTCAGGCGTGCGTCCAGCAGCAGCACATCATCGCGCCACGCCAGCGCAAAGGAGAGTACCGCCAGCCCGATCATAAGACTGGACAGCAACCAGATCAGCGGTTCTGTGAAAAATCGGTTAGACATGGTTTACATCTGCCTTATCGTTTGGTGATGAGGCGAGGACGCGCCGCTATCGCCTCATCACCTCATCGCCTCATCGCAGAACCGTCACGCTGGAATGGCCGACTCTGAACCATGTCTTAGGCGTGTTTCAATCTAGCTTGACAATTCAGCGACGAAACGATGACGCGGTGAGGCGCTTCGTATCGCCTCATCACCTCATCGCCTCATCGCAAGACTGTAAAGCTGAATGTGCCCATTCTGAACCATGCCTTAAATAAAAATGAAAAACCAAAACCCGGCCACATCATTGGGGCCGGGTTCATAGGCCCATTATGCAACGGGCACACCGCGATCTGCCGAACCATTGGAGAATGGTTATCCATCCATACACAGCATCATCGCCGGGCGAGGAGCGAAGGCAGGTTCACGGGCGATCCGAGCATGTGGTATCACCAGTCTAAGCGAGGGATTCCCCTATAGCTATAGGGGATTCCCTTGGTTTGAACCAAGGGAATTCCTTTGTTCAAACCAAGGGAATCCCTTGGTTTGCCTTAGTCGTCATGGTCAATCAGCCCCGCACGTCAATGCCGGCGAGGCCAGCCACCTCGTCCCTAACGCACGAGACAAGGTTTCAGGTGCAAAGTTTCAGGTTTCAGATCGAGCGCATCAGGATGCCACATCCTGGCCTGAACTGTAAAGTATCTGCGAACCTTGTCCTACCGCAAAAGGAATGCTGTCCGGCACCACCCGCCGGGGGGCTGAAGCCCCCGGCT